>CALQKQ020000136.1 GCA_943331195.2 Akkermansia muciniphila
AATCTGGTGTATAACCTGTGCCGCGTGGAACAGATCATCCGGCTGAAAACCATGGGTAGGAAGACACCCTCCATGCTATAAGAAGTGAGGGGCTGCAGTTCGGGCCGGGAGCGGATCCCCCGGAAAAAGCGATAATGTCAGGGAGTAAAACCGCCGGGTGCGGCGGGAAAAAGGATTATAACATCCTATTGCTCCCGATGGAAAAATCAAATTCGTGAAAACACGGGGTTTTGGGAAGTCCCCTACAGCGAGAAGCTTGCGAAATGCGTACACATTCCTGAGGTGGAGGACTTCCTTTCGCCTGAGGAAAATCTGCGCATGCCGTGGGTGGTGTTGCATGAGTTGGCGCATGGCTTTCACGATCAGGTGGTGGGGTTTGAGGAACCGCGGGTGATGGCGGCGTGGACAAAGTTCTGCGCTAGCGGGAAATATCGATCCGTCCTGACGACCTCGGGTGAGATGCGGGAGCATTATGGATTGACGGACCAGAAGGAGTTTTTCGCGGAGATGACCGAGGCCTACTTTGGCTCGAATGATTTCTATCCGTTTGTGACTGGCGAATGAAAGCAGGCCGAGCCGGAGATCTTTGCGCTGTTAGGGGATATCTGGGGGCCGTTGCCTGGGTCGGCGGGGAAAGCGGCGGCGCGGCAGCGTTGAGGGGTGTCTTGGTTTTGATGGAGGGATGCTGGAAAATGTGTGTTTAACTGATTCTGGCGAAGCCGACCTGGAAATCTTGGCCTGGGGCGACGCATTGACTGGACGTGGGGGAGGGCAATCGAGCAGGATCGGGCCCAAGAAGTCTGGTCCCATGAAACTGCCCCTTACCACCCGCTGCGCCTTTGGGCTTGGCTCTTTTGCGATCACGTGCTTGGCCCTAGCCACCTTGGGTGTTGTGGGGGCGGCGGAGGAGGTGGCGAAACCCGATGGCCGGGCGGCGGATATGACGAAGCCGGTCCAGGTGTTTATATTGATGGGTCAGTCGAACATGGTTGGACTGGGTAAGATTGTGGGAGGGGAGGGCTCGCTGGAACATGCGGTGAAGACCAAGCATAAGTATGGCTATTTGGTGGACGAGGCGGGGGCGTGGAGCGAGCGAAAGGATGTGCGGTTTGTGCGGACGATGTCGGGAAGGGGGCAATTGAATAACGAATGGATGGGGATTAAGGGGGGCACGATTGGTCCGGAGTTTGGGATTGGTCATGTGGTGGGGAATGCGGTGGCGGCACCGGTGATGATGCTGAAGAGTTGCATTGGCAACCGGAGCCTGGGCTGGGATTTGTTGCCGCCGGGCAGTGCCCGCTATGTGTTTGAAGGGAAGGTGTATCCTGCTTATAAGGAGCGGCCGGATGCCTGGGCGGTGGATGGGGCCCAAGGCGTGGCGACGGTGCCGCCGCCCTGGCTGGACAAAAACGGCCAAGCGATCGACTGGTATGCGGGCAAGCAGTATGACGACGACACGGCGGGTGCCAAGATGATGTTGGCGGACCTTGGCAAAAACTATCCTGGTGCCACGGCGTATGAGGTGGCGGGCTTCTTTTTCTGGCAGGGGGAAAAGGATGGGGGGAACGCGGCCCACGCCAGCACCTATGAAGCGAACCTGGTTCGGTTCATCAAGCAGTTGCGCTTGGACTTTGCGGCTCCTCGGGCACTATTTATTCTGGCCACGTTAGGGGAAGCGGTTAAGGGCAGCACGGGCAATGGAGGCAAGATTTTGGAGGCCCAGCTGGCCGTGGATGGGACGACGGGGAAGTATCCCGAGTTCAAAGGCAATGTGGCGACGGTTTATGCGCAGCCTTTGTCGCTTGGCGGCAGCGGCAATGGGCACTACAACGGCAATGCGGAGACTTACATGAACGTCGGAGAAGCGATGGGTCAAGCCATGGCGAAGTTGCTTGAGGCGAAGTCGGGCAAGTTGGAGTAGAGCCTTTTTGGTCCATCAGGCAGCAGCATGGCAGAAAGAGGTTCCCTTATGCGGTGACTGCTTGTAGAACCATGGGTAGCATTCCATGGGGTTGACGCCGCGTGGGTGCTTGGGCGGTTGGCCTTTTTGCGATAATATGAACACTTTCCTTACTTTTTTGGTGATGGGCGCGTGGGCGTGTGCGCGGATGGAGGCGGCGGAGGGGCCGCTCCAGGTCTATATTCTGGCGGGCCAGTCGAACATGCAGGGGCAGGCGAAGATCAGCACTTTTGAGCACATTGGGATGGATCCGGCGACGCAGCCGATGCTGGGGGAGATGCTGGGGGCGGATGGAAAGCCGCGGATTTGCGAGCGGGTGTGGATTGCTGCGGTGGGCGGTGCGGAGGCGGAGCAGACGGGGAAATTGACGGTGGGATTCGGGGCTTCGGCGGATAAGATCGGGCCGGAGTTCACTTTTGGGATTTACATGGAGAAGGTCGCGGAGGGGCCGATTTTGATTATCAAAACGGCGTGGGGCGGCAAGAGTTTGAACACGGATTTTCGTTCGCCGGGGGCGGGGCCCTATCCTTTCAGTGAGGCGCAGCTGGCGGGGTTGGCCAAGCAGGGCAGAGACCTGGAGGTCGTCAAAGCGGAGAAGGCGAAGGAGACGGGGGTGAGTTATGGGCTGATGATGGCGCAGGTGAAGGCGGTGCTGGGGGACATTAAGCGCGTGGTGCCTAACTATGATGCGGCGCGGGGCTATGCCTTGGCGGGATTTGTGTGGTTTCAAGGATGGAACGACATGGTGGATGGCGGCAGCTATCCGAACCGCGACCAGGTGGGAGGATACGATGCCTATAGTGGGGCCTTGGTTCATTTGATCCGCGATGTGCGCCGGGATCTGGGGGCGGCGCAGCTGCCGTTTGTGATAGGGGTGCTGGGGGTGGGGGGGCCGACGGCGGCGTATGGCCCCGAGCAGCTGCGCTACAAGGCGACCCACGATCATTTCCGGGAGGCGATGGCGGCCCCGGCGGAGATGGCGGAATTCAAAGGCAGCGTGGCGGCGGTGCGCACGGAGGTGTATTGGGACCAGGAGCTGAGTGCGGCCAAGGCGAAGCTCAGCGCGATCCAAGGGAAGGCGAAAAAGCTGGCGGCTGAGGGCAAACTTGGGCCTGAGGATGAGAGGGTTTTGCTAGAAAAGCTGCGCGCGGAAGGACTCAGCGAGCGCGAGCGGGTGGTGATGGAAAAAGGCATTTCGAATCTTGAGTTTCACTATTTGGGTTCGGCTAAAATCATCGGGGGCATTGGCAAGGGATTCGCGGAAGCCATGGCGGAACTGAAACACCTGCCAAAGCCTTAACGGATGGGCGCGACTTTTTTGGCGAGGGGACGGAGCGGCAAAGGCCTCGCTGGAGCGGCGGGGCGGACGGGAGGCTCGGGTTTGAATGCAAGCAACTTTAATCACATGAAATACCTCTTCGCTTTTGCGGTCTTGATTTTGGCGCCCTTGGCTAGGGGTGCTGCGGATGCGGACACGAAGACTACGCGGGTCTTTATTTTTGCGGGTCAATCCAACATGGTGGGCTCGGATTCCAAGGCCAAGGATATTGGGCGGTTTGCGCCGTTTGTGGGACTGGATCGGCCGCAGGAGCAGGTGTTGTATTCCTACAAGATAGGGCGCGAGGAGAAGCTGACTTCGAATGGCTGGGTGGCGCTGCAGCCGGTGGATGGGGTGGTGGGGCCGGAGCTGAGCTTTGCTCGGCGCGTTTCTCAGGTCACGGGCGCGCCGATTGCGATCATCAAGTGTGCGGCGGGGGGCACTACTTTGGGAGGCGATTGGAATCCGGATGAGCCGCAGGGTTTTAAGCTTTATGGGGAGGCCTTGCAGTTGATTCAGACTTCTCTGGCGGAGTTGGACCGGAAGAAGGTGGCCTATCGGATTGAGGGGTTCATGTGGCATCAGGGGGAGAACGACATGTTCGACGCCACATTCCGGCCGAACTATGGGGTTCATTTGAAGCGCTTTTTGGCGCGGTGGCGCGGCGATCTCAAGGTGCCCCAATTGCCCTTTTACATCGGGGAGCTATGCACCAAGACGATTTGGGGGATGGACAATCGGGAGAACATGTATGCGATACGGGCGGGGCAGAAGGCGGTGGTGGGGGCGGATGCGCTGGCGGAATACATTGCGACGTCGCACGATGCGGTGGAGATCGGAGGCGGGGAGGGATTGCACTATCATTATGGGACGCTGGGGCAGTTGGAGCAGGGGGAGAACTACGCTAGGGCCTATTTGCGGCGGGTGGGGAAGGAGCTGAGGGCGGCGCGGCCGCTTCCGGGGTGGCCCTATGCGAAGGGGAGTAGGGTCAGGTTATTTGTCCTGGCGGGGCATCGCAACATGGAGGGCGAGCGGGCATTTACGGCGGATCTCAAGGGCCTTCGGGGGAAGGAAGGGCTAGCGGAGGACAACCCTAAAATCGCTTATAAATACAACCTGGGCGGCGGCTATCACCTCTCGGCGGGCTGGGAGCCGCTGGGGCCTGCGGGATTGTACGATACGTTTGGTCCGGAGCTCAGTTTTGGCGCGGCGTTGCAGGGGAAGGTTGAGGGGGGCGTGGCCATTGCCAAATTTACCCACAGTGGGTCGCAGATGAACGATTGGACGCCGGAGGGAACGGCGGCCGAGGAGCGCAATCTTTACCCTCAATTCATTAGCTTCATCGCGGAATCGATCAAGGAGCTGGAGGCCAAGGGGCAGGCGGTGGAGTTGGCGGGCATCTTCTATCATGTGGGGGAAAACGACATGTCCTTTGGGCCGTATCGGCAACAGGCGGCGAAGTGGTTGCAGGCGACGGTAGCCAAGAGCCGGGTGGACTTGGGCTTGCCGGGGCTGAAATGGTTTGTCAGTCAACAGCCGCCCACGGATGAGCCTGGGCTGAATCGCCTGGATGTGACGGCGCAGCTAGGGGCTCTGGCGGAGGCTGATCCTGGCTTGATGCATCTCAAGGCTTTCCAGCTGGCTCCGCAGGAAGAGAAGCTGGTCATCACGGCGGAGGGGATCGTGCAGCTGGGGGAGTTGTTGGCGCAGGGCTATCTGGAACGCGGCAAGTGAGGGTTTGGATCGGGATGGAGGCGAGCCTGGGGCTGACGTCGATTTTCGTTTCTGGCGGGACTGGGGCTAGGAATGGAGGGTTTCGCGGTCGAGGCAGGAGGAGCGGCAGAGGCCGAGGAAGGTTTCTTCAGCTAGGCTGAGTTGGCGGTCTTTGTGGTGGAGGACGGCCCAGTGGCGGGCGAGGTCGAGGGTGGGGATGGGGAGGGCGATGAGGGCGCCGCAGGCGAGTTCGGGGGCGGCGATCCAGGGCGGGGCGAGGGCGACGCCGATGCCGAGTTTGGCGAGTTCGATGAGGGCGTCGGGGCTGGGCAATTCGGCGGTGGAGTGGAGGCGGATGCCTTGGCGGAGGAAGTGGGATTCGACTTCGCGGAAGGCGGGGGCGCGGCGGTCTTGGATGAGGTAGTGGGCGGCGGCGAGGCGGGCGCGGTCGGGGGGGAGGCGGTCGCTCCAGGGGTGGCTGGGGCTGACGAGGAAGGCGAGGTGATCGGAGAAGAGGCGGCAGGAGGTGAGGCTGGAGGGGTCGGGGGGTTCGACGGCGAGGACGAGGTCGGCGGCGAGTTCGTTGAGGAGGCGGCTGGGTTCGAGGCCGTCGCCGGGTTGGACGAGGACGGCGAAGTGGGGGAAGCATTCGCGGAATTCGCGGAGGACGGGGGGGAGGAGGTGGCGGGCGGCGTCGGAGGGGCAGGCGAGGCGGAGGGTGCCGCGGAAGCCGGTGTCGAGGTTAGCGAGGTCGGCGCGGGCCTTGGCCATTTGGAGGAGGACGGCGTCGGCGCAGAGGAGGAGTCGTTGGCCTGCGGGGGTGGGGCCGAGGTTGCGGCCGGTGCGGTAGAGCAGTTTGCTGCCGAGGTCTTGTTCGAGTTTGCGGAGGGCGTGGCTGACGGCGCTTTGGGTGAGGCCGAGGTGGCGGGCGGTTTCGGTGAAGCTGCCGGTGCGCGAGAGGGTAGAGAACATGCGCAGTTGCCAGGAGTCGATCACTTCATCCATGAGGAAGTGGCATAGCAGGTGGCAGGCCAGGGCGGCGATGGAAATGGGGGTAAGGGGCGGAGGCGGGGGGCGGGGCATTCAAGGAGGGGGCCTGGCATGTCCTCTGCTGGGGGGAGGTGTCTATGATGGGTTCTGTGATGATACCTGCCCGGGCTGGGCGATTGGGGATGCGTGGGCGGGTGCGGCTGCGGGTGGGGCTGGTGCCGCAGAGCGACAGCGCGGCGCTGTTGGTGGCGCGGGATTTGGGGTTATTTGCGCGGGAGGGGTTGGAGGTGGTGTTGAGTCGGGAGCTGGGGTGGGCGGCGCTGCGGGAGAAGTTGCGGTTTGAGGAGTTGGATGGGGCGGTGGCGCCGGCGGCGATGGTGTTTCGGCTACGGCAGGGATGGGAGGGAGGGCCCTGCGAGGTGGCGAGCAGTTTTTTGATGAATGCGGGGGGTGCGGCGGTGACGTTGGGGGCGTCGCTGCGGCGGGCGGGGGTGCGGAGTGCGGTGGATTTGAAGCGGGTGCTGCGGAGTCGGCATCCGGAGCGGCCGGTGTTGGCGGTGGATTCGCTGTATTCGAGTGCGCATTTTTTGCTGCGGCGCTGGCTGGTGTCGGGGGGGATTGATCCTGACAAGGAGGTATTGATGGCGGTGTTGCCGGCGGCGCAGTTGTTGGGGCGTTTGCAGAGTGGGCAGATTGAGGGATTTTGTGCGGCGGAGCCGTGGAACAGTGCGGCGGTGCTGGGGGGGGTGGGGTGGTGTCCGGCGACGAGTGTGAGTTTAGCGGTGGGGCATCCGGACAAGGCGTTGGTGGTGCGGAGTGGGTTTGCGGAGCGCTGGCCGGAGGAGCATGCCAGCTTGCTGCGGGTGTTGGAGGAGGCGAGTCGCTGGTGTGAGGAGGTGTCGAATCGGCCTGCTTTGGTGGATTTATTGGGATCGAGTCCGTGGTTTCGGGAATGCCGGGCGGCGCTGCGGCCGGCGTTGTTGGGGCCGTTTGACTGCGGGGATGGGAACCGGGTGGCGGCGGCGGAGTTGCTGCGGTTTCACGGGGTGGGGGTGAATCAGCCGAGCGCGGAGAAGGCGGGGTGGGTGCTTTCGCAATTGCGGCACGCCAAGTTGTTGGGGGCGGAGCGGGCGGAGGAGGGGGCTTTTCGGCCGGATCTGTTGGAGGAGGCGCTCGGGGTGCCGGAGGCGCGCTTGGCGCGCGCGGTGTCCTAGCCTAAATTCGTGAGTTGACTATCGCATTTGGCATGCGTGCGATGGGGACTCAGGGTCGAGGGTCAGCTCTTGTTTTGAGGTTTAGGGGAGGGGGAGCCACTGGCGGAGGGGTCGCTCGGCGAGGCCGGCGTGGAGGACGAGGTGTCGCAGGACGAGGAGGCTGGCGACGGAGTCGAAGAGGGCGTCGTGAAAGCGGCGACCAGGGCAGGTGGTTTCTAACTCGGTAGTGAGTTGGGCGGAGGCGATGAGGTTTTCGAGGGAGTAGTCGCGGAGGCCGGGCCAGAAGCGGCGGGCGAGGGTGAGGGTATCGACCCAGGGACCGAAGCCGTGGAGGGGGAAGGCGCGGAGGAAGCGTTTTTCGGTGCCGGCGCCGTGGGCGACGATGAGGCGGCCGCTGAGGCGGGAGTGGAGTTCTGGCCAGAGGCTGAGGAATTGGGGTGCGGAGGCGAGGTGGGCGGCGGTGATGCCGTGGACTTGGCTGGCTTGCCAGGTGACGGGTTGGGAGGTGTGGAGGTAGGAGACGAAGGAGTCGGCGGGGGAAACGGCGAGTTGGCGCATCACGGCGATGCCGATTTGGACGGGGGTGTCGGTGCCGCCGGGGAGGACGCCGGCGGATTCGAAGTCGATGGCGGCGAAGATGACTTGGTGGGGCAGGAGGGCGAGGGGCATGGCCTGGGCCTGGGATTTAGGTGGGGGGGAGGTCTTCGGGGCCGAGGGTGCGGCGGGCGCTGAGGAATTCGATGAGGGCGTCGCGGGATTCGGTGGGGTGGAGTTGGAGATTGGCGCGGGGTTGGAAGCAGGTTTCGTTGAGGCGCTCGAAGCGGCGGCCGGCGGACTGGGCGTCGTAGGCGTTGAGGGCGATGCGGTAGGTTTTGGTGGGGTCGATGGGGGATCCGTCGGGGGTGCAGATGCTGGTGACTTTGAGGTTGGATTTGGAGCCTTCGGTGGTGACGCGGAAGCCGTCGAGTTGGTGGGTGGAGAACTTGGCGGAGAAGAGTTCTTGCATGACGGGGAAGAGTTCGGCGCCGGGGATATCGACGGTGGCGAGGCGATTTTCGTAGGGGATGATGTCCCAGAGTTGGCCGAGGGTGACGGGGCCTGCGGGGAGGTCGCGGTCTTCGAGGAAGAGGCCGTGGATGACGCCGTCGACGGGGATGTGGCGGCTGGCGAGGGCGTGGCGGAT
>CALQKQ020000137.1 GCA_943331195.2 Akkermansia muciniphila
CCGCAAACAACTTGCCCCCCAAATGGACGCTCTCCAGCGCATCCGAAATATAACGGTTATTCAGAACGACATAAAAACCAATCAACACCAAGCTCAGCAGCGGCATCCCGCGCACGATTTCCACAAACCCCTGGGTAAACCACCGCAGCACCCGCAAACCGCTGCGCTGCCCCGCCACCAGCACCGCCGCCACCGCGCAAGATCCCACCAGGGCCCCCGCCGATACCACCAGCGTGGTCCACCACCCCAACCACAGCGATTCCCGATATTTCCACAAAGCCGCCCCGCTCCGCTTGGTTTCCAGCTCCGCCAAAACCAGCCAAAATCCCCCACACACCAAGGCTGTCAGCATCAACGCCGCCAACAGCTCAGCCCAAGGAGATCCGCGTCGCGAGGCATTCATGGTGTATCCTCAGCCATAGCACGGTCTACCCCCGCAGCAGCAAAAAAACCCCCCTTTTTCACTCCGCGCCCTCCCCCAAATACACGTGCCGAAACGCCCCGCTGCCCGTGTCCCACATCCCCAAAGAAGGCCGCCCGAAGCGCCCCATCAGCTCCCCAGGGTTGGCCCACAAGGTCCGCCCCTTCTGCTCCACCGAAGCCCGGTGATCATGGCCACTGAATACCGCATCGTAAGCCTGACTCTCCGCCAAGCGCAGCCCAATTTCCGGATAGTGGTGCAGCGCAACCTTCCGCCCATCCACCGTCAATTCCGCCAGAGGCACATGCAAGCTGACGTGCGGATAGCGCCCCGCCACCTGGCACAACAAAAAAACGTCGCCATCATTGTTGCCCAATACCGCGTCCACCGGCCCCGCAAAACCTTCGGCTAGGGCCGCTAAGCTGAACGGCGCACAAAAATCCCCCAAATAAAACAAGCGCTCCGCCCCCTCCTCCCGCACCACCTCCAGCGCCCGCCCCAGATGCTCCAAGTGGTCGTGACAGTCGCTCAACACCGCTATTTTCATAGTACAACACCAGTCCCAGCCCTTCCCCCCAGGCAAGCGCAGATGCGCTCCCCGACTCACCCCAAGCCCAAACTCGCCATCACCGCCCCCAACTCCGCGATCTTCCCCTCCTCCATCGCGATCATCGGCAGGCGCAACCCGCCCGCCATGTGCCCCCGCAACGCCATCGCCGCCTTGATCGGAACCGGGTTGCTATCCAACTTCATTAAACTGCTGAGCAGCGGATAGTATTGCCGATGCAGCGCCCGGGCCCCCGCCATATCGTCCGCCAAAGCCGCCTTCACCAAATCGCTCATCTGCTGCGGGATCAAGTTAGAAGCTACACTGATGACCCCCGTCGCCCCCACCGATATAAACGGCAGCGTCAACGAGTCGTCCCCGCTCAACACCGTAAAGCCACGCGGCAACACCGCCATCAACTGGTTCACCCGCTCCACGCTCCCCCCGGCCTCCTTGATGCACACAATGTTCGGACAAGCCGCCGCCAACCGCACCGTGACCTCCACGGGGATATCAATGCCGCAGCGCCCCGGCACACTGTAGAGAATCACCTTGCACGACGTGCTGTCAGCCACCGCCTTAAAGTGCTGGAAAAGCCCCTCCGCCGAGGGCTTGTTATAATAAGGCGCCACCTGGAGCACGCCCTCGCAGCCCGCCGCCTCCGCCGAGGCCGTCAACTCAATCGCTTCATCCGTGCTGTTAGCCCCCGTGCCGCCAATCACCGGCCCCCGACCCCGCGCACCCTCCACCGCCAAGCGAATCACCCGCTTGTGCTCCTCATAGGACAAGGTCGGCGATTCCCCCGTCGTGCCCACTGGCACAATCCCGGTCACGCCGTTGTCGAATTGGAAATCAATCAGCCGACGAAACGAGGCTTCATCAATCGATCCGTCAGCAAAAAAAGGAGTGACGAGGGCTGTAAAGGTGCCGCGATACATGAGATAGGATAAAAAAGGTTCAGATTGTAAATTGTCGGATCGGCCGCGCTTAAATCGCCATGCTTCCCTGGAAAACCATTTCCGCAGGGCCCGTGAGGGTCACCTCGCTGAAGTCATCCCCCGCGCGAGTGAAGCCAATCTCGAGCGTGTCCCCACTGCGCACGTCCACCGAAATCGGAGCGGGATGCCCAGTGCGCAGGTGGTGCAAGATGGCGCAGGCCACCGTGCCCGTGCCGCAGGCTAGGGTCTCATCCTCCACGCCCCGCTCATAGGTGCGAATCGCAATGTGGCTGGTGCCGAGCCGATGCACAAAATTGGCATTGGCCCCCTTGGGCGCGAAAGCCTCGTGGTACCGCAGCGCCGCCCCCCACTCCTTGACCGGAACTTCCCCAATGTCGCCCACAAACACCACCGCGTGCGGCACTCCCGTATTCAAATAGTGAACCTCCAGCGGCACCCCAGCTACCTCCAGCGCCAAGTCCTGCCGCAGCCCATGCGGCGCGCTCATTTGGAGTTGCACCTGCTCCCCGTGAAACGTAGCCCCAATGATCCCCGCAGGGGTCTCAAAGCAAACTCGCTCCAAGGAAAAGCCCTGCAAAAAATTGGCGAAGCGCGCAAAGCAGCGCGCCCCATTGCCGCACATCTCAGCCTCGCCGCCATCGGCATTGTAATAGCGCATCCGAAAATCCGCCCCCTGCTCGGCCACCTCCACCGCCAACAGCCCATCCGCCCCCACCCCGCGGTGGCGATCGCAAAGCCGCGCAATCTGCCCCTGGCTCAAGGCGCAGCGACCCTCGCGGTTGTCAACGACCACAAAGTCGTTGCCCGCGCCATTCATTTTCCAGAAAGGGATCTCCATGGTTTTCAGCTCTGCGGATTAAACGGACTTCACGGCCTCAACAAGCGGTTTCACAAACGCCGCCAACTCCGCCTGCGCCGCCGCCGTGCCGCCATGCGTCTGGATCACCTTGACAATCGCACTCCCCACCACCACCCCATCCGCCGCCACCGCCACCTCTCGCGCCTGCTCCGGCGTGGAAATCCCAAAGCCCACACAAACCGGTGCCGCCGTTCCCGAAGCCTTAATCACCTGCACCTGACTCGCAATGTTCGTCGCTAGGGTCGTCTGGGCCCCCGTCACCCCCTCCCGCGAAATATAATAGATAAATCCCTGCGCCCCCGCCGCCAACCGGTGCATCCGCTCCTCCGGCGTCGTCGGAGCAATCAGGCAAATGCGTTGCAACCCCTGCCCCGCCACCAACTCCGCATTCAGCACCGCCTCATCTGGCGGCAAATCCAACAACAATACCCCATCCGCCCCCGCCGCCGCCGCGTCCCGGTGAAACGCCTCAAAGCCATACGCATATACCGGATTCAAATACGTGAACAGCACTAGCGGAATACTGCTCACCTCCCGAATCCGCCGGATCAATTCCAGCACCCCCGCCATGTCCGCCCCCCCCTCCAGCGCCCGCTGCGCCGCCATCTGATTCACAATCCCATCCGCTAAAGGATCCGAAAACGGCAAACCCAACTCAATCACATCCACCCCGCAGGCCTCCAGCGTCTTGACGTTTTCCAAGGTCTCCTCCAGCGACGGATCGCCAGCACAAATATATGCCACAAACGCCTTGCGGCCGGACTGCCGCAGCGCGGCAAAGGTGGAGTCTAAGCGGGAAGCCATAATGGGTAAATCCGCACTGCGGCGGGACACACCCCTACCCCGTCACTCCCCCAGGGCAAGCGCTTGAGCAAACCATCCCCACCGCCTCTCCCAACCCAGGCGCACCCCACGCGCCCCCCACTATTCACCGCCGCCAGGGACCGCCCCAGCCGCCGCCGCCACCTTAACATACTCCACATACCCAATCATCATCTCCTCCTCCGTTTGATCCCCCCACCGCACCTCCGCAGTCGGATCCGGATTGTTGGGGTTTTCCGCACTGTTGTCAAACCACGCCGTAGCCTCAATCCGGCTGCCCGCCTCCACCGCGATGGGCTCCGCCGCGCGATAAAGCAGCTGCCAATTGAAGTCATATCGCGGCACATCCAACAACTCCCGGCGCTGCCCCCCGGCGTCCACCAATTCATAGCGGAACGCCGCACCCCGCATGTGCATGTGCGGCATCAAGGAAAGGATCTGCGCCCCAAACGGAATCGGCAGCGCGCCCCTCACCTCATGGCGCCGCGCCCCCGGCGGAATGCAGAACCGCGTCTGCTTCGCCGCCGCCACGTGAACCTCATGGCGCGGCGCCGCCGCCGCAAAGGTCAATCCCAACCGCGTGCGATCCTCCACTGCACTCCCGTTAGGCGTGTAGTGCAGCTGGAAAACAATGCGCGCCCCGCCCGGCAGCTTCTTGGCATACCCTGGCGGATACACCACCGCACTGCTGCCAGGCACATAAACCGCTAGAAAATCATCCCCATCCACAACCCCCTTTTTTCCCTCCGGAACCGCAAAAACCAACACGTGGTGCACCTGCGCCAAGGCACTCGGCCGAACCTCCACCCCCGTGATCCAGCGGTCTTCGGCAAACCCACTAGCCACTTCGCGATATTGATACTTCATTCTCCCCGTGGCCGCTACCGCCACCGGCTCGGGCAATGCCACCACCGCATCCGGCTTCCCCAAAACCCATTCCTCCGGCCACACCCGCGGCAGCGGAGCCTCCCCCGGATCTCCCTCCGCCCGGTCGCCCGAAAGCCACCCCAACAGCGCCGCCCGATCCGCCTCCCCCAGCCCGCGCTCATTAGCCCACACCACCTCCTGCGGCCCGCGCCCATGCGCCGCAAACCACGGCGGCATCAGCCCCTCCCGCACCACCTTCCGGATCATGCCCGCGTGCCCCACCACCTCCGCCATCGTCATCATCGCAAAAGGTCCCGTGCCCCCAGGCCGATGGCATTCCTGACAATTCCGCTGGATCAACCGCGCGATGTCCCGATGCCAAGTCGGCCCCCCTGCCGCCCCTGCGGCCTCACTTTCCAAAACGCAACCAGGCGCCGTCGTCGCCTCCACCGCAGGCCGCTGCCCCTGGCTCAGCGCCGCCAAGGCCTCCGCTAAAAACGCATGGCTCGGCTGGTCCTTCTGATACCCCAACCCATATTGGTCGTCGACCGCTCCGCGATAGTGCAAGGTGCGCGCCCGGTCTAGCACGAAGACCTCTGCCGTGCTCTCCGCCTGCAAAACCTGCCGCAGCGAAGCATCCGCCGCACTCGCGCACAACCCATCGAACGCATGCTCCCGCGCCAGCGCCGCCAAGGCCTCCGGAGCATCCGACACTATCGCCCCCGCAAAAATAAACTGCACCCCCCGTCCCTTCCAGGCATCCTCTAGCACCGCTAGGCTCGGAGCAAACTTCCGGCTCAAGGGACACGTCGGACTCGTCATGGCAATCACCGTGAAAGGCTGCGCCGCCACCAGCGCCGACAGCGCATGCCCGCGCCCCGCCACGTCGATCACCTGCGCCTCCCCCACCATCCGGCCAATCCCGGCAACCCCACCAGGCCGAATCCGCGGCGCTTCCGCCGCTCCGCCAAACCCCGCCCCCACTGCCCACAGCAAAACCAAAACCAAGTTGAGTTTCATAAGAAAAATAGCCCGAAAACGCCGCGCGCCCCCGCCAGCCTGGGACCCATCATCGCCTGCCCCGGCCGGAAGTCACCGGAAAAAGCCGCCGCCCCCCCGCCGTACCTGCTGCCTCCACACTCCGCTCCCTCACCGCTCCCCACTTTCATGAAACTGCTTCCCCTCGCCCTCTTCCTCGCCGCCGCCTCCAGCCTCGCCGCCCGCGACCTCATGCCCCGGCCCTCCGATCCCTATTTCGAACCCTACGAAGCCGACCGCCCCGCCGCCACCCCAGGCCTCTATCTTCAAATGGGCGACCGCCTAGCTATTTGCGGCGACTCCATCACCGAGCAGAAAATGTATAGCCGACTCATCGAAACCTACCTCACCGCCTGCGTTCCCCAATGGCGCATCACCTGCCGCCAATACGGCTGGGGCGGCGAGCAGGCCTCCGGCTTCGCCGGGCGCATGAAACAAGACGTGCTCCGCTTCCACCCCACCGTAGCCACCACCTGCTACGGCATGAACGACCACCGCTACGTCCCCTACACCGACGCCATCGGCGAGGAATATGTCAAAAACCAACAGGAAATCGTCCGCCAATTCAAAGAAGCCGGCGTCCGCGTAGTCCTCGGCTCCCCCGGCACCATCGGCTCCGTCCCCCCCTGGGTGAAATCCGCTAACGGTACCAAAAACGACCTCAATCTCAGCCTCCTCAAACTGCGCAACCACGACGTCCATATCGCCGAAGCCCAAGGCGTCCGCTTCGCCGATGTCTTCTGGCCCATGCTCACCGCCGGCTTCGCCGCCCAACAACAATTCGGCTCCGAGTACATGCTCATGGGCAAAGACGGCGTCCACCCCGGCTGGGCCGGCCAAACCGTCATGGCCTACGCCTTCCTCCAAGCCCTCGGCCTCGACGGTGACATCGGACAACTCACCTGGGACGCCGCCACCAACACCGCCACCGGCTCCCCCGGCCACGAACTCGTCGGCCCCACCGATGCCGGAATGAAATTCCGCAGCACCCGCTATCCCTTCTGCGCCACCCCCGGCGACCCCGCCAAGGACGACTCCATGACCTCCGCCATGGCCCTCATCCCCTTCCACCAAACCCTCAACCGCTTCACCCTAACGGTCACCCACGCCAGCGCCCCCCGCTACCAAGTGACCTGGGGCCAAGCCACCCGCACCTTCGATCAGGCCGCCCTCGCCAAGGGCATCAATCTCGCCGCCGAATTTCCCGAAAACCCCTTCAGCCCCGCTTTCGCAAAGGTATCGCAAGCCGTCTTCGCCAAACAAGACTACGAAACCCGACAAATCAAAACCCTCTTCCACGGCCCCGAAGGCGCCGCCGACCTCGACCTAACGGCCACCCTCACCGAAAAAGCCCGCACCCCCCTAGCCGAAGCCGTCGCCCAATCCGTCGTCCCCCTAGAACACGTCCTCCAAGTCAAGCCCCTCCCCTGATCCTCCCCCCGCCTTGCCGCGCGGGGAGCCTGCGGCTACGCTCCCTCCGTGATCCGCACCAGCCTCCCCCACCTCATCCTCTTCAACCTCGCAGGCGTGCTCGGATGCCTCGCCCTCGTCTGGGCCGCCCGCGTCTGGAAGGAGCGCCGCCGCGAGCGCGCCCGCACCCGACACCAGGTGGTCTGCTCCATCTGCGGACACGTCTTCGAAGACGCCGCCCGCACCGACACCGTCGTCACCTGCCCCGCCTGCGGCCGCCTCGTCCAACGCCAGGCCGTGCTCGACCTCTGACCTCCCCCGCCGCCTTTGCCCTTGGATTCACCCCTTCCCAGGCCTTGGCTTGGCCATGCCCCGGCACCCCGTCTCCGATTACCTCGACCTCGTCCACACCCCCTTCCCCCACCTCTTCGATGGCATCGGCGAAGTCTGGGACGTGCTGCCCAAAATCGGTCCCTTCCTCAAAGAATGGCTCGAACCCTCCGTTGAAGGCGACTTCCGCGGCGACGTCCACCTCGAAGGCCCCGTCTTCATCGGCCCAGGCGCCCAAATCATGCACGGCGCCGTCATCCTCGGCCCCGTCTACATCGGCGCCGGTACCTTCGTCGGCCCAGGTTGCTACCTCCGCCCCAACACCATCATCGGCGATAACTGCATCATCGGAAATAGCTGCGAATTGAAAAACTGCCTCGTCGCCGATAGCGCCGAAATCCCCCACTGGAACTACGTCGGCGACTCCCTCGTCGGCCACCAGGCCCACCTCGGCGCCGGCGTCATCCTCTCCAACTGGCGCCACGACCACCGCCCCATTCACGTGTTAGACCCAGCCGACCCTACCGGAAAAATTCCCACCAACCTAGCGAAATTCGGAGCCGTCATCGGCGACCGCGCCGACTTGGGCTGCCACGCCGTCATCAATCCCGGCAGCCTCATCGGCCGCCGCAGCATCCTCTACGGCGGCGTCGTCTGGCGCGGCGGAGCCCTCCCCTCCGACCGCATCGTCAAACTGCGCCAAGCACTCGACATCACCGAGCGCCACCCCACCTAACGCCTCGCTCAAACACCTCAACCCCCGCCCCTGGCAGCCCATCTTCTCGCCCCTGCCCTGCGTTGTCACCTAGACAAAGCGCCCTGAGCATGGTTCCATCGCTCCTTTCGCATGAGCTCACCCGACCCTTCCAAAAAGTATCTCGCCGCACCCGACGCCCACCACCTCAGCCTACCCTGGTGCCACGTCGAGGAATTCATCACCGTGGAAAACGCCGGCAGTCAGGACCTCTCCCTCTGCCGCGCCACCTTCCCCGCAGGTGAGGCTCACCTCTTCCACTACCACCCCGGCCGCGAAGAAATCATCTACGTCCTCGAAGGCCAAGCCGAACAATGGGTCGGTCAGGAAAAAAAACTCCTCTC
>CALQKQ020000138.1 GCA_943331195.2 Akkermansia muciniphila
ACCACGTTGGCGCCGGTGGCGACCTGGATCATGGACTTGCCGGTCTTGACGTAGCCGGTGAAGACGAAGGACTTGGGAGTCGCGGTTTTGCGCTGCACCAAGAGGCCCTGGCCTGGCTCGATAGGCTTGGCGGCGGCGGCATTGAAGTCGAGGTCGCTCCAGCCGGTGCCGTCGTAGAAGACTTCTGTGGTCTGAGCAGGGTTGCCGCCGGGCTCGATGAAGAAGACTTCATCGGCGGTGCCGGCGTCGCCGCCGGGCTGGAGGCCCGCGCTGTTGGTGGCGCCGAAGAAATCGGAGACCGTGACGTGCTTGCGGATCTTCACGGCGGAAGTGCCGCTAGCGATGAAGGAGGTCATGTTGTCCGCCACGGTGATTTCGGAGGCGGTGTTGCCGGTGATGTTGGTCCAGGCACCTTCTCCGGCGCCGTTGGTGACTTCAACCCAGTAGCCGGAGGCGAAGGCGCCAGCGGTGAGGGGAGTGCCGGAGAACGTCAAGGCAGTGGCGGAAGCGGCTGTGACCACTCCGGCAAACTCCGTCTTGTTGACCAGGGTTGGGGAAATCGCGCTGTAGCCGCTCGTGGAGGGATTCAGCGTGATGGTGATGTATCCAACTGGATCAGTCACAGCGGATTGAGCGCGAGCTCCGACGAGGGCGGCCAGGGAGGCGAAGCCGACGAGGAGGGGGAGTTTGTATTTCATTGGATAGATGAGGTGAGTATTCTGGTAGGCTGAGAAGAATTTAACTGGCTTGGATGGCGGTGTAAAGAATTTCTTCATTTTTGGCTGATTTTTTTTAACGGGGTCAGGGGGGAGATTTTTGGCCGAGCCGGGCGATTGACGGTGTGCAGGTTATCAAAAAAAGCGCCGTTTTCGGGAGTCGAGCGGGCCTTGCTTCAAGGCCTGTTTGGGGGCGATTTCGTCTTTTTCCTCGCCCCTTTGCTTGCGTCAAGGGGGAGGGCTGACGGTGTCGCGGATCCGCTTGAAGAGGCTTTTGCCGACGGGCTTGCGGCCGTCGTGGTAGCCGGCGGCGTCGAAGGGAATATCCTTCTCGTAGGTGGGGAGGACAACGTCGGAGGTGTCGCGGTCGGGTTTGGCGAAATGTTCGGCTTCTGGCCCGATCACGGCGCGCTGCACTTCGCTGGTATGGACATCGATGAGGTCGTCGGCGGTGTCGATGATGCGCGGTTGGATCATGATGAGGAGTTCCTGGCGCTTGGCTTTATTGATGGTGGTGCCGAAGAGGTGTTTGATGATGGGAATCTTCGAGATGAAGGGCAGGCCGGTGATGGACTGGTCTTTCGATTCCGTGATGCTGCCGCCGATGGTGAAAATCGCTCCGTTGGGCACGGTGATTTTGTTTTTGAGGGACTGCGTGAGGATATTGGGAATTTGGTTGCCGTTGATGAGGGTGGAACCGGCCACGGTGTTGTTCTGCTGAGCGACCTCGATGGTGATCTCGTTTTTGGAATTGATGAGGGGGCGGACTTCCAGGACGAGGTCGACGTCTTGGTATTCGACGTTGGAAGTGACGGAAGTGGTGCCGCCGGAGACGATGGAGGACTGCTGATTGGCAGGGATGGGGACGCGGGTGCCGACGGAGATGTTGGCGACTTCGTTGTTGGCGGTGGCGACGTGGGGCTTGGAGAGGACCTTGAAGCGGGAAGTGCGCTCCAGGGCGGTCACGTAAGCGTTGAAGAGTTCGCCGACGGTCGCATAGAGATTGAGGCCATCGGCGGCGGAAGTGAAGCCGGAGACGGTGTCGAGGTTGGCGGGGTCGAGGAAAGTGCGGCCACCGGTGGAAGAATAGAGACCGGCGATGCTGACGTTTTGTCCGGCGATTTGGACATCTTCGACGCGGCGGAGCAGGTCGATGCCGGTGGTGATGTCGTCGCCGAGGGTGATTTGGGCGATGACGGCGTTGATGTGGACTTGGAGGGGGCGCTTGTCCATTTCCTTGATCAACTCGGAGACGCGCTCGATGGATTCCGGCGGGCCGGTGACCAGGAGGGAGTTCATGCGGGGATCGGAAATGAGGAGGGTCTTGCCGACGACGGTGGAGCGGGGGAAAGCGTTGGTCGACTGGCGGGATCCAAGACCCGCGCTGCCGCCTGCGGAGCCGCCGCCGCCGCCGAAGCCTCCGCCGCCGCCAAAGCCCCCACCGCCGCCGCCGAAGCTGCTGCGGCCGCTGGAGTTACCGCCGGCTCCGGAGTTGCCGCCGAAGCGGGAACCGCCGCCGCCGAATTGGTTTTGTCCGGCGGTGGCTCCGGTGCGTTGGGAGGCACCGCCGGTGGCGCCGGCTCCGCCAGCGGTTTGGCCGGAGGCACCCAATCCCCGGGCTTCGAGGGAAGCGGCGGCGATATCGAGAAACTCGTCGACGGGGATGTAGCGGAGTTGCTGGGTGAGGAGGTTTTTGACGCGGGAGGGTTGGTCGAATTCTTTGACTAACTTTTTGAGGTAGTCGACGTGGACCTTGGGACCGTTGATGAAGATGCGGTTGGTGCGGGGATCGGCTTTGACGATGACGGACTTGCCATCAGGCATGATGCCGGTGGATGTGCCGGGGCCGCCGGCGACCACGGGTTGGGGGGCATTGGGGTTATTGCCGGCGAGGTTGGCGGCGGCGAGTTGAGGGGCGACGGGACGGAAGCCACCGGAGCCGCCCGAGGAGGTACTGGCGGCGGTCTGGGCTTGGAGGATGCCATCGAGGAGAGCCTGGATGTCTTCCGCCGAGGCGCGCTCGAGTTCGACAAATTCGTGCACTTGGGCGACTGGCTCGACGTCCACCTTGTCCTTAATCTTGATCAGAGTCCTGATGTTGGGAATGGAGCCGCGCACCAGGATGGCGTTGGCGGAGGGGACGGCGACGTAGGCACCCCAGGTGTGCGTGGGCACGGCGGTGGCGAAGACTTGGGAGGCGTCGGCGGCGGTGAGGTAGTTGAGGCGGACCAGGTAATTGACGGGTTGGTCGGTTTCGGGGAGTTCCTCCGCGCTCATGTAGATGGGGGCACCGTCGATGGGACCTTCGAGGAGGGGGGGCTTGCCGGTGATGGCGATGATTTTATCGATGCCGGGCTTGTAGGCTTGCAGGCTGAAGCCCTGAATGAGGAGGGAGGCCTTGATGAAATCGACGCCTTCGTCGATGGTCATTTTGCGATTGGGATTCTGCACCACGACGACGTTGCCGGTGAGGCCGAGGTCGCGAATGACGTGGCGATTGGAGATGCGCTCGTATTCTTGGACGACGTCTTCAATGGGGCTGCCGGTGAAGGCGAGGAGGAAGTCGTTGGGATCCTCTGGGGGCGGGGTGGGGGCCTTGTAGGGAGCGGCACCGGGCTCACCTGGAGCGGCGGCGGCAGCGCCAGTGGGTGCGCCAGCAGGAGAAGCGGGTGTCCTGGTAGCCCCGGTGTTGTTGGGGAGGGTGACGCTGGGGCGGCGCGGGGTGCGGCCGGGGGCGGGTGCTGCGGCGGGGGTGGACCGGGGCGCGGCCGCAGGAGTGGCGGGAGAAGCTGCGGGAGTCGGGGGAACGGGAACGGGAACGGGAGTGGGGCTGGCGGTGTCGGCGGGGCCGGAGGTTGGGGCGACTGGGGCGCTAGGGGCGCTGGCGGCGGGCTCTGCTGGGGCGGGGGCCGCTGGGGCGGCCTCGGGCAGGGCGGCGTTATTTTGGGCGAGGAGGCGGGCGCGGAGGGCGGGCGAGAGGTTGGAGGGCAACTCGATGGTTTCTTCTGCGACGGCAATCGACAGGAGGGGGACCATGGCCAGAGAGAGGCGGCAGAGGGCGAGAGGGAAAGCGGAGCGGAGCATGGCGAAGGCGAGAGAAAAGGTAGAGAAAGGGGAATGGGGAATGCTGAGCGGCTTGGCGGAGGGGAGGAAACCGCGAGCTGGGATGGGACGAGTGGCCGGAAGAGCGATGATTTAAGGTGAGGGATTGGGCAGGACGACGCGGCGGCGGGGTTGAGGTCCCCCGTTGGCGGCGGGTTGCATCGGGGTAGCGGGGACTGCGGCGGGATTGACGGCTGGGGCGACCTGGCCGGGGTTCCCGTTGACTAGGGCGTTGACTTGCTGCTGGGGATTGCCCGGCTGGGCACCGGGCTGGCCTGGGAGGTTGACGGCATTGGCCACGGGGGCGGGCTGAGCGGCCGCTCGGCCCGCCTGACCTGGGATGAAAGCTTGCGGGGCTTGGTAGGCCTGGGCGGGACGCGCGCCGGGCTGGCCGGGCACGCCGGGGCGAGCGCCGGGTTGGCCGGGTTTGCCTCCGGGGGCGACGGCTCCGCCTGCCATGGCACCGCCGCCGGCACCGCCGCTCATGCTGGAGAGGGCCTTGGGGTCGAAGGAAAGCTCCTTTTGGTTGCCGTCTTTTTCGACGAGGGCAGTGGTTGTCGAGAGGGTGCGCCCGCGGTTGACTTTAAGGACGTGGTAGCCGGTTTTGTTCTCCTTTTCGGAGCCGGTAGCGAGGACGGTGAGGCGTTCTTGGGTCTTGCTGTTGACGAGGTAGACGGTGACGCGGCTGCCGCTGCCAGCGAAACCGGCAAGGACTAAATCGGCGAAGGGATCGGCCGTTTCCTGGGCGGGGGGCTTAGCGAGCTCGAACTCGAAAGGGCTTTTGCCGCGCATTTTTTGGTAGCGGTCGATGCTGTAGGCGGCGGGCGCGAAGGATCCCTCCTCGGCGGGCTCGGAAGGTGGGGTGTCAGCCACTTCGGCCACTTCCGGCGTAGCTGGCTCGGAGGGAGATGGGCGGGGGGGCTGGGCCGCAACTAGGGCGAGGGGCAGCGCGGCGAGGAGGGCGATGAAAACGCCGCTGGGGAGGCCGCCGTGGGGAAGAGGGGGTTTCATAGCGCTGAGAGAATGACTGGGTTCGGCTCCCGAGAGGTTGGGTAGGGCGGGCAATCCAGAAGAAGGGACGCAATCAGGGGTTTTGGACTGCGGGAGGGCTGGTTTGTTCAGCAGCGGGGGCGGTCGCCGGGGGAGCCTCGACGGCGGGAGGGGCGGCGGTCTCGGGGGCGCTGGTGGGCTCGGCGGGGTCCGCAGAGCTAGCGGGCTCGGCCGGAGGGCTGGCGCTAGCGGGGTCGGGGGAAGTGGCGGGGGGTTCGGCGGGGCTGGCGGTTGGGGGGGCGAGCAGGGCGACGGTTGGGGGGGCGCTTTGGGGCGACCACCATTTTTCGATTTCGAGGGTGCAGACGACGTCGGCGGCCTCGTCGGTGCTGCCTTCTTTTTTCTGAGATTTGAGGCGAATCGAGGGGACGAAGCGGAATTCCTTGGGTTGCTGGAGGCGGTAGATGAATTCTAAGACCGCGTCCCAAGGGCCGGAAATTTCGGCTTGGTAGCGGGATTTGTGAAAGAGCGGCTCCAGCTTGACGGGCATGGGCTGGTTTTTGCGAACTTCGAGGTCGAGATCGGCGGCCTCCTTTTGGATGAACTGGTCGAGGTAGGTTTCGCGGGTGGCCTCGTCGGCGTATTCTTGGAGGTGTTGGTCGAGGAAGGACCGCTTGAGGTCGGCTTCGGCGGCTTTTCCCTTCCACATTTCCAATTCCCGGGCGCGGGATTCGAGGGTGATGCGCTGGCGCTCCAGCACGACGTTGCGCTTCTTCAACCAGCTGTATCCGAGCAGGTTGAGGAGAAGGAAGCCGGCCACCCCGAAGGCGGTCAGGAGGCGCTTTTCACTGGGTTTCAGCGGAGTCATTTTTGGTAATGCCGACGATGTCGAAGGGAACTTTGCCGTCCTTGGGGGCTTGGGCTTTGTAGTTCCAGTTGAAGTTTTGCAGGGCGGGATTGCCCTTTACTTTGGTGGCGTAGACGATGGCCGCTTGCGTGTTGCTGTTGGCGGCCTCGCCTTTGATGGTGATTTGCGAGAGTTTTAATTCCCCCTGGTTTTTGTCGATTTCGAATCCGGTGATGCGAACGCCGGGGGTGGCGGTTTCATAGAGGGAGCTGAGGCATTGGAAGAGCCATTCGACGGGGTATTGGTCGAACTTGATGGCGGCATCGGCGAGCCCGGCCTGCTCGACGGTGGCTTGGACGCCGCCGTAGCGGTTTTCCAAGGCGGCGACTTGGGCCCTGAGGACGTCGACTTTGCGCTTTTCGAGGAATTGCCGCAGGGCCAGGAAACCCGGGAGAATGAGATAGGCAAGCACGCAGAGGGCGGCGATTTTTTGGATGCGGGCGGCGCGGGCGGCGCGGATTTTGCCCTGGGCCACGGAAACGGGCTCCAGGGCGGAAATCCGCGAGCCCGGGCGCGGGGCGGGCTGGGGGCTGCGGAGCACCCGGCTGCCGAAAATGTCGCGCAATTGGCCTTCAACGGCGGGGTCGGCGGGCTCGACCCAAAGCACCACCGAGTCCAGCTTTTCCACTAAGCCTTGGGTATAAAGCGGCATGAGGAGCTGCTCCATTTCCTGCACCACCAGGGGCGTGAGGGCCGAAGCGCTCAGGGCGTGGAAATAAATCGGGTGCTCGTGACGGGTGACGGCGAAAACAAGGCGCCCCAGTTCTTTCCAGATGACCAGCGAATCGTCAGGGAGGTCGTAGAGATAGGGGCTGAGTTCAAAGCGCTGCGGGGCCTCGCGGGGCAAGTCGTCGGCGAGCGCGGGATTGAGCACTGCCGCGCAGACCAGGGTTTGGTGTTCCTCGCGGTCGGCGACGCGCCAGTCCGTCAGGCAGCCCACGGGCGCGTCTGGCTTGAGCCCCTGCTTTTCGAGCTGGATTTCGACAAGGGACTGGAGCAGGTCGGGGTCTCCTGTCGCCGCGCGGATGGGCACGGCGAAGGCACTGCTGACGGGGAAGGCGAACAGGGTCGCGGCCTTGAACGAGGCCGGACCCGCTGCGGCATCCGCGCCGGGAACGCGCTGCCATCCCGCAGGCGACGGCTTCCAGAGTTCCCAAGCGTCCGGGCCCGGGAGGCAGAGGGTGGTAGTAGTATCTGGTGAGGAAGGTTTCAGAGGAAAGGGCGGGATGAGGCTTGGAACGAGATCGGCGGCAAGGCCGAGACAAGAGGCGAAGGCGAAAAAAAGGACTATTGGAAAAGGGGAACTTCCTCGCGGGCGAGGATCTGGGGCGCTCCCTGGTTGCGGTTGCGGACGATTAGGACAACGCGTTTCCGATAATCGTTCACGGTGGCGACACTTTCTATGTGCACCGTAGCATCGTTGAGGCCAAAATGGGCCTGCACGTCGGGATCCGAGGCATCTAAGTTCAAGGCATCGTAGGCTTGCTGCAGGTCCTGAAGCTTGACGTCGTCTTCGGTGAATTCGATGCCATCGGGCCCCCAGCGCACGTCGTGCACGAAATCCGTGGCGTCTTTCAAGGCCGGTTCCCAGTCGCTCGCCGGGTCCGCGCTGGCCTGGCTGGTGATGATGCCCAAGGCGATGACTTTGGGCTCAGCGGCATTGAGGTCGAGCTTGCCCCCAGAATAAATCGTGAAGAAATCGCGCCAATCGGGCACCTGGGACGAAACCTGGTCAAAGCCGGGCACCAGGAGCATTTCGTCGATGCTGTAGAAGGGGCGGTCGAAAGGATACCCAGTGTAGCCGAGCGCTTCGTAGTCTTCGCGCTCCATGCCGTGGAGTTGGGTTTGCTCGTCGCTGTCGACCCAATCGATCAAGGTGTCCGTGAGGGCGCTGGCGGCGTCTTTTTCGATGCCCCACAGTTCGAAGGTGCGCTCGAAGAAGGTGCGGTCGCCGGCCCGGAGCAGTTGGTTGACGTTGAAGCGGCCGCCTTCGCCGCGGATGGTGACGCTGAAGGATTCCCCTTCGGCTAAGGTTTGATTGAGCAGGGCGACGTCGGTGTCCTTGACCGAAGGATTGCAGGCGATGTTGAGCCCCATTTCCGCCAATTGCCGGGCCCGGAAGGCCTTTTTTTGGGAAATGGTGATGTCCATGTCGTGCGAAATCACCCGAATGGTGGAGTAGATCAAGAGGCTGAGCATGGAAATCAGCCACATGACCAGCAGCAGGGCAGACCCGCGCTGGCGGGCCCGGCGGGCGGCGCGGAAACGCCGGGGGCTTGGATGAAGGGATTTCACAAGGCTAGAGAAAAAAAGTTTAGCAGTCGGCTCAGCTGGAGCGTTCCCCAGGGAAAAGGCCCCCTGCGGGCGAGACCGGGAACCTGAGGTCTTCAGCGGCCCGGACCTCCGCCGCCGCCGCCACCGCCGCGAAAGCCGCCATTGGCCCGTCCGCCGCCGCCGCCGCCAGCACTGCGGCCCCCACCACCCCGGGGAGGGGCTCCGAAATTCCGTCCACCCCCGCCGCCGCCACCGCCGCGCGGGCGATCTGCGCGCGGGCCGCCCGGCCCTCCGGCCCCGGGTGGGCGATCCGCCCCGGGCGGGGGGCCTCCCGGGCCATTCAGGGGAGGTCCCTCAAGC
>CALQKQ020000139.1 GCA_943331195.2 Akkermansia muciniphila
CTGTAGTGCAGACCTTTAGCCTAAAAAGCCGCCCCGAACGGGAGGCTCTAACAAAAATCGGCCTAAGTTGCGAAAGTCGGGTTACCTCCGCAAGTGGTGCACTTTGAAGCCTGGAAAGTGATTTTCAGGTGGTGCACTTTGAGTGATCGCCGACACCGCAGCTCGTCACCAACTGAAGTTGATCGCCAGCTCCTTTGGGCCCGTCGTAACCAGCCTGAGGAACGGATGAGTTTTGCCAGGGGTGGCTGCTTTGCCCCGCGCTGTCGGCGGCTTTTTCGTTGAGCACGACCACCAGGTTTCCCCGGTGCCCCTTGGGCGGTTTTGCGTTCGCAGCGGTCTTGGGCCACCCTTCGCTGAGGCTGCCCCGCGCGGGAGGGATCCAGCTGGGTGTACATCCAGTGGGCCGCAGAATCGTCGAAGAGCTGGCTTTGCTCGAGATCGCCAGGGCTGATCTAGCGGCGCATTATTCGACGCAAGTAGCTTATCGTAAACTGGTTGAGATCAACTACGCCCCACCATGGCATCCGGGACTTGTTGCGGTCACCGGTTTCTAGGTCAAACAGGCCCCATCCATCGGCTTCCCACTCCTTCCTGCGGCATAACTTAAGCAAGCGTGATTCAGGGGGATCGCACGACCATCGGCAAGATCCTGCCCCACCTCCTTGGCGCGCTCCCCCCGCTCGCGCAGCGCAGCGTCACGTTCGGCCCATGGTTTGCCGCCAATAGCTCTGCTCCAAATGCCCTCGATCATGACCGATGCGCCATCCTGATAGGCCTCTACCGCAAGCGATGAGTCCAAAGCTGGAAACCCTTGCCCCCAGCGCTTGCCCCCAGCACTGGCCGCCAGAAAAACCACCAGTCCCGAATGCGCGCCGAACGGCGCGCATCCAGGATTGGTCGCCCGGCAAGAGTGCTTGGACCCAGCGCGAAACCACCTCCGCGCCGCGCCAAGCTATCCAATGGATCTCAGGCCCATCCTCACCAAGGAGCGCGGCGCCAGGTCAGGCCGCCGCTCAGGCCGCCGCGCGGCGCCGACGGAACAGGCCCAGCCCACCCGCAAGCAGCGCTAAAACAGAACTAGACACCTCCGGCACGGGAATGGTGTAGTCCGGATCCGTGTAGTCCGTCGTGAGGGGAACTTCCAATTGATCCAAAAAGCCCCCGGGGACGATGGAACTGGGATCAATAAACCCCACGCGGTCGCTGCCCGCATCGGCCAAAGAGCCCGTTTGCATGCCGAGGTAAAGCATTTCGCTGGAGTTTCGGCCCTGGAGAACCTCGAAGGGTATCAAGATGGCGACATCCGCGCGGTTGGAGCCGAGGGTGCCCAGCCCCGTCGAGAAGACCCGCTGGGGATCCGAACCATAGGGACGTTCGTCGCCCGGAACGTTGAGCACCGGCGAAGCATTCTGCTGATACACGAGGTCGATGCCAAGGGCCGCCACCGCGTTGTTCGCATCCATCTGCCGCAGGTTGCGCTGCCACGTCGCTTGCTGCGACGCCTTGACCGAAGGACTCCACGCATAGCTGTCGATATCGGGGTCGCTGAGGGTAGCCACCTCCACCGATTGCGCGCTGTCGGGGCCCACCCAGAGCATCAAGTTGATCACGCCGAAGTCCTCAGAGGCACCAGTCTCGTTGAAATCGACCGCAAGGGCAATGTAGGCGCGCCCCGACAAGGTGACCACGGGAAGGTCGTGAATCGGCCGCGGCTCCATGTCCGCCGAGGACTTGAAGCCACTCATGGCGTCCTTGGACCAATTAGCCTGCATGTTATCAACCTTGAAGGCCGGGTTCACATTGGCTCCCGGTTGCGCCACGTAGATCGACTGCCCGTAGGACGTGTTGACTACCGCCTGGTTTCCCGCCGCCGAGCTGTCGAGAAAAACCGAAGCCCCCAGTGCCGCCGAGGGCAGAAGCGCCGCCAGCACCGCGCCGAACGCCGGGAGAATCCCCCGGCCGCCTGGGAACACGTCAAGGCTGCGACCCAAAAAGGCACCAGGCCGACCGAAGCGATCGCTGGCCAGCCAGCGGTAGAGCGCAGTTTTAAAATAAAATTTCATGTTTTTGGAATAATTTGCTTAAGATTAAAATAGAGAATTTAAATAAAAATTGGGGCGCAGAGGACCGCGCGCCCCACCGGCACCCAGCGCGCCGCAGCGAGGAGCGCCTCTCGCGCTGGCCGCAAGACCCCGGCCCCGCCGGGGTTGGCATGCCCGCAGGATTTTGGTCTAGCTTTCAATAAGGAGCTTTCTAATGGATCAACAAATCCTGCCGCGGCGGGACAAAGCCGCCGCGCGCACAAGGAAAATGTATTAGTTAGGAAGTCCGCGCCAAGCTGCGCCGCTCGGCGGAGGGCGCGGCCGCCGCCGCCCCCGAAAGCGCCTCAGCCGACCCCGCGCCCCCCACAGGGCCTTCCCCGCCACCGCTTCAAGGCAGGACAAAAGGGTACTCTTCATGAGAACCACACTAACGCACCCGAATAAAAACAACAATAAGGAGGGCCTGCCGTATTCGCCAGGGGAACATGCTTAATAGACCTCGCGCAGCCCAGTGCTTATGGATGATCAATAGAATGGGTTGTGATAAGAAAATACCCAAGGCCTTAGCGCGCGCTGCGCCCCAGGAGGCACCCGCCATCAAGCGGACCGCCCCAGCCGCGCCCGGTTCCGCTTGGAGGTTTGCATGGCGAATAAGTGAGTTGCTTTCCAATTTAAAATAAGCACCCTCAGTGAGGGTATTTGCTTTTATTCAGGAAAAACAAATAGCTAAAGCACTTTTTCTTTTAAGAGACGTCCACATCCTTCGTCCCCCATTCCAACTCAGTCGTTTAGACCAATCAGGCACCTCCTTCTACCGCCCTTGCCCGCCGGCCGCAGGCTGCCCTAGCTCGCCAGAATCCGCGCCTCCCCCAGGTGCCCGGGAGCTTGGCGGGCGGCGCTGCGCCGCCAGCCAGGCCCTTCTCAGCTGCCTCCGCGCGCCCTTTCTTACTAAGGAAATGCACTAGACGTCCCTGGCGGGTGTTCCAAAGGAGCGTCAAGGGCACGCCCCCGCCACTTGTCCCCGCCGGGAACAGCGCGCCCCCCAGGGCAGCAGCCCCCTAGGGCGAAAGCCGAGGCCCTTCAGTTCCCTGGCGAATCCCCCGCCAAGGAGCGCTGCAACTCCTCGAGGAGCCCAGCTTCCATTTCTACCAGGTGGGAGCGCTCCGGGAAGCGACCTTCGCGAACGTCGGCGATGTATTCCCCAAAGGCCGCGAGGCGCTCCTCCTGGAGTCGGCGATGCTCGGCGGCAAAGTCGCGATAAGCCTTGGCGTGGCGCGGCAGGCGCTCGTCGTAGTCTCCCAAAATGTCGTCAGAGAATAGAAACTGGGTGTCGCAGCCACTACCCGAGCCGAGCGACATCAGGAGAAGCCGGGTCTGCGAGCACAAAAAGCGCGCCAGGTTGTGCGGCACGACCTCCAACTCGGCGGCGTACGCCCCCGCCGCCTCCAGCTCCCGAAGGCGGCGGTGCAGCTCCCGGGCTTCCGCCAGCGTCCGGCCCATCGCGCGGTAACCCGTCCACGTAACGTGGCGCGGGACCAAGCCCAAGTGCCCCACCACGGGAATCCCTTCGCGCGCCATCGCTTCAATAATGAAGGGGCTGGCGGAGCAATAAACTGAGCTAGCCCCGAGTTCCAAGGCCCGGAAGGCCACCCGAATGGCTTCCTCCGGCGACGCCAAACCGTGTGGCGTGGCCGCCGACAAAAAACTGTGCGGGGCCGCCGCCACCAGGGCCGGAAAGCGAGCTTGGGACGCGGCGTTGTCAAAACTGCAGCTCATCAAATCGACCCCAGCGGCCTCCGCCGCAGCCGCTTCCTCGGGAGATTTGACGTGGATGTGGCTCAAGCAGCGCTGGCCCTTGAGTTGTTGAAGATCGTAAACGGTGTATTTTTTGCGAGGTCGGAGCATGGGGAAAAGGCGCGGCGGCGCAAAACTAAAGGGCATGGCCCATTTTGTCGCGCTTGGTCTGGAGGTAGCGCGCATTGTCGGCATTGGCTTCGGAGACGATGCCGAGCTGCTCCACGATTTCGAGGTTGTGGCCCTCCAGTCCGACCACTTTTTTGGGATTATTCGTCATCAGGCGAATCTTGCGCACGCCGATGTCGTGCAGCATTTGGGCGCCCATGCCGTAGTCGCGCAAGTCCATCGGAAAGCCCAATTTAAGATTGGCCTCGACCGTATCGTAGCCTTCCTCCTGCAGCTTGTAGGCGTGGATCTTTGCCGCCAAGCCAATGCCGCGTCCCTCTTGGCGCATGTAGAGCAAGACCCCGCGGCCTTCCTCGGCAATGCGCTGCATCGCCGTGTGCAGTTGCCAGCCGCAGTCGCAGCGCCGCGAGCCAAACACGTCCCCCGTAAGGCATTCGCTGTGCACGCGCACCAGCACCGGCTCGCCGTTGGCGACGTCGCCTTTCACCATCGCCAGATGCTCCTGCCCGTCCACGGTGCTACGGAAAAGATAAAGATCAAACTCCCCAAAGTCAGTAGGCATGCGAATGACCTGCTCCCGCACCACCAGCTTCTCCAAATGGCGGCGGTATTCGATCAGCGCCGCGATGCTGGTGATGCGCAGCCCGTGCTTCTGCGCAAAAGCGCGCAGGGCGGGCAGCCGAGCCGGATTCCCTTCCGCGTCCAGAATTTCAATGATCGCGGCCGCCGCCGGCAGGCCCGCCAGTCGCGCCAAGTCCACCGCCGCCTCGGTGTGCCCCGCGCGGCGCAACACCCCCCCCGGGCGGGCCACCAGGGGATTGACATGCCCAGGCTGAGAAAAATCCGCCGCCATCGCCCCCGCTTGCGCGAGGAGTCGAATGGTATGGCAGCGGTCCGGCGCGCTGACCCCCGTCGTGATCCCGCGCGCGGCATCAATCGTCACCGTGTAATTGGTCTGAAACTGCTCGCGATTGCGCGCCACCATCGGATCCAGCCCCAGCCGCTCCGCGATCTCCGCCGAAACCGGGGCGCAGAGCATTCCCCGGCCCTCCGTGATCATGAAGTTCACCGATTCCGCCGTCAGCAGTGAGGCCGCCCCGATGAGGTCGCCCTCGTTTTCCCGGTCCTCGTCGTCTGTGACCACGACTAGGCGGCCCGCTTGGATCTCGGAGATGACGTCCTCCACGCGGTCAAAGGGGGGCACTTCTAAATCAGACATGGGGACTTGGCAGGAAGGAATGGAGCCCAGAAAACCCCTCAGGGGGAGGGCTTGCGGGCGGTGCGGCTGGCCTACAGTTCGACCCGCTTGCGGCTATACTCAGAAGACTGCGTCGAAAAAAGGCTGCCGTCAGCCAAGGTATCGGTGACGTGGCACTTTACGCGATTGCCCTCGGCCACCATGGTAAAGCGCGTCTTCGATCCGTTGAGGGGACTTTCCACGCTCCAAATCACGTGGCGGCCATCTTGAGAGAGGCTGCCCAGGTATTCGTTCTGGGAATTGTCCCCAAAATACCACGCCCGGTAGCGCTGCTGGGCGACATCATAAGTGCACACCCACTTATAGGCGGAAGTCATGTCCTCGCCCTTAGTCTGGCCGGCCATTTCAAAATACCGGCCTCCCATGGTAAATTTACCTTCCCACTCGTCCTTCCACGTCTTCTCGGGAAGGCGATCCTCTTCGTAGCGCAGGCTCTCCTGGCCCGTCCACGCGCCTTCCAGCGCGGTGAAAACCTTCATCATCTTGGCCACCATGGCCTTCTCGGCCTCCTGCTGCTGGCGGAAGCGCTCCTCCAATTCCTTCGGCGAAAGTTTCTCCGAGGGCTCAGCAGATTCCTCCGCCGCCGGCTCTGTCGGGGGCTCCTCAGCCCACAAGGGCGACGGTGCCGCGCCGAGCAGCAGAGCGGTAAAACAAGTCAAAGCGATGCGGGATGTCAGCTTCATAGTCCCGCATTCTACCGCGCTGCCCGCCCGGCGCAACGAGGAGTGCAGCCCCTTCCACCCAGGCCACCCCCAGCCCGCTTGCCGCCGCCCCAGGCTATAGTCCTTTACAGACCACCCAAAAATTCGTTTGCTGCGCTGGCGCCCCGCCTCCCTTCCCCCATGAAACTTTCCCGCCTCGCCGCCGCCGCCGTCCTGTGGCTGGCCTCTCTGCTCGCTGCCCCCGCCCAGGGATTCCAGGCCTCCGCCTACGGCAACGTCACCCTCCACCTCCGCGCCGGCGACCTCGTCCTCGCCAACGCCACCCCTGTAAGCGCTTGGGGCCCCCTGCTCGCCGCCGGCACCGCCCGACCCACCTTCCTCGCCAGCGACGTCCCCTTCAACAGCCAGCCCACCGTCCGCTTCGACGGCCTCAATGACCTCCTCACGCAATCCGCCGCCGACCTCAACGCCCAAACCATCTTCGCCGTCCTCACCTCCGAATCCGCCAGCCTCAGCCTCGCCACCCTGCTCTCCAATGGCGGCGATGGCCTCAACATCCGCCGCCACGACCTCGCCGCCGCCTACCGCTCCCCCACCCAAGCTCAAGACGACAACGACTTCACCGGCAACGGCCCCCCCACCGGCTCCCTCATCGTCAACAAAGGGCCCGGCTCCACCTTCACCCAGGGCTCCCCTCACCTCCTCATCGCCACCGCCGGCAGCCCAAAAAACTTCTCCTCCCTCTGGATCGGCAACGCCAGCCCTAGCCTCAACCGCTTCTGGAAAGGCCGCCTCGCCGAAATCCTCGTCTACGACGGCCCCCTCAGCCCCGCCAACCGCAACGCTGTCGGCTACTACCTGCAAGCAAAATACAAACTCCCCACGACCTTCACCGCCCCCGACCCCCTGGCCCGCTTCTCCGCCACCACCGCCTCCGGGGTTTCCTCCGAAGGCGGCGTCCTCTCCCCCGCCGGAGCCGACGTCACCCTCCAGTGGACCGTCAGCCTAGCCGAAAGCGTCGCCATCGATCCCGCCGTCCTCCCCTCCAGCCCCACCTTCTCCGGCTCCGCCATCGTCCGCCCCACCGCCACCACCACCTACACCCTCACCGCCACCAACGCCCTCGGCCTCAGCACCACCCAGTCCCTCACCGTCCACGTCGGCCTCACCCCCCTGCCCCCGCGCCTCAACGAATTCCTCGCCGACAACGAAACCAGCCTCACCGATCCCGACGGCAGCACCCCCGATTGGATCGAACTCTTCAATCCCAACCCCTACGGCATCGATCTCTACGGCTATCAACTCCGCGACCGCGACTCCCAGTGGGACTTCCCCCCCGGCTCCAGCATCCCTGCTAACGGCTATCGCGTGGTCCGCGCCACCGGCCGCAACCTGCGCGACCCCGCCGCCCCCCTGCACACGAACTTCACCCTGGACAACGCCGGAGAACCCCTCTCCCTCGTCCGCTCCGCCACCGGCGAAATCGTCAGCGCCTTCCTCCCCGCCTATCCCCCGCAGTATCCCGACACCTCCTACGGCACCGCCGCCGACCCCGCCGCCCCCGCCTATTTCGGCGCGCCCCTCGGCAGCCCCAGCCCCGGCACCGCCAACAATACCTCCATACTCGGCTTCCTCGACCGCACCGACGATACCAAATTCAGCATCGGCCGCGGCTTCTACAGCCAAGCCCTCACCACCACCCTCTCCGCTAGCACCCCCGGAGCCACCCTCGTCTACACCACCAACGGCAGCGAACCAAGCCTAACTAACGGCACCAAGGTGCTCCCCGCCGACCCCTCCAGCCCGCCCTCCGTCACCCTCACCATCCATCCCGGTGCCGTCCCCGCCGGAGCCCTCGGCATCAACCTGCCCAGCATCGGCGGCGTCACCACCCTCCGCGCCGCCGCCTTCCTCGCCGGCTACGCCCCCACCAACACCGACACCCAAACCTATCTCTTTTCTTCCCAAGTGTTGGCCCAAACCTCCGCCAACGCCGTGACCCGCGGCTGGCCCTCCGCCGCCGTCAACGGCCAACTCTTCAACTTCGGCATGGACCCCGTCGTGGTCTCCTCCTTCACCGCCCCCGAGATGCTCGAAAGCCTCTACGCCCTCCCCACCCTCTCCATCGTCACCGATCAAAAAAACCTCACCAACTCCACCACCGGCATTTACGTCAACGCCGACCAACACGGCCCCGCCTGGGAACGCCCCATCTCCTTAGAGTTGATTCACCCCCCAGGCTACGTCAGCCCCGACGGCAACCTCGAGGGCTTCCAAATCAACGCCGGCCTCCGCATGCGCGGCGGCTATAGCCGCAACGACAGCTTCTTCAAACACGGCCTCCGCCTCTTCTTCTCTAGCAAATACGACGGCAAACTCAGCTACCCCCTCTTCGGCAACACCGGCACC
>CALQKQ020000140.1 GCA_943331195.2 Akkermansia muciniphila
ACTGCCCCCCGCCACCGTCAGCTCCGCGACGCTGCGCTCTACCAAATTGAGATAACCCGACAAATCAGCTAGGGGCGTACCCACCCAGGCGCGCCCGTTGTAAACCCCCGCTTTGCGCAAATCCACCGTGATGTCGCCTCCCCGCAAGAAGGTTCCGCGCTGCAGCGGCGCATCCGCCAACTCCGAGGATCGCAGCGTCACCGTCAATATCTGCTGCGAAAGCGCCGCCTCCGCATCCGTCGTCCCTGCCACGTTGATCATGGCATCGCGATCCACATAAATCTGCCCGCCAGCCCGCACAAAGGAAGTCGTCGGACTACTCCCAGATGCCGCATAGTCCCAAAGGCCCGTGCTCAGATCCACCTTGCCAGAAGGCACCTGAATCAGCGACCCCACCCCCAAATGCAGCAAGCTGCCGCGCACGTTGAGCTGAGACTGCAGCGCCAAGGCCTGGCCAGGAATCTTCTCAGCGCTAGCCCACTCTGGCAAAATCCTCACCACGCTCCCCTCACCGAACAAAACCTTGCCCGTGCTCGCCCCATCCGGCCCTCCACCATATAAAAACGGCGGAACCGTCGCGTTCCCAATCGGATCATACGACTGGTTGGCCCCCGCATTGTATTCCGCGCGCAAATCAATCCGCCCATTCAGCGCCACCGAGGTGCTGCTCTCCAAGGCCCCCTCCTGGATGATCTCCCGCCCCGTCAGCGCAATGCTCCCCCGCTGCGCCTCAATCAACCCTGCCTGCCGCACTGTGCCTCCATAGTCCCCCACCGAACCCACATAAGTATCCAAACCGCGCAAACTAGCATCCTGACTGCTGTGACCATCAAAACCCACCTGCAATCCCGCCGCCAAAATCGTCTGGCCGTCCGGCGTCGCGATGCTCCCTCGCTGATTCACATTGGCCCCCACCAGGGCAATCCTCCCCCCCACATTCGAAGCCGTCGTCGGCGCCACCAGCTGGGCCCCCTCCTCCACCGTCACGTCCCCATAGCGCCCCCCCACGGGGCCCGCCGGAGGCGTAAACGGCACCTCCCCAGCCTGCGCTAGGCCAGAAAACAAAAACTGTGCCGTGCTCGACTGATTCAATAACCCGCGACTGATCAAATGATCATTGATCGGCAAAGCGGAGGCCACTAATCCATGCACATTGACCTGACTCGCCCCACCAAAAATAATCCCATTCTGGTTCACAACATACACCTGCCCCGGGGCCGTGATGCTTCCCAAAATCTGCGTGGGCCGCCCACTCGGATCGCTCACCTTGTTAAACGCGATCCACTGCCCCACCGCACTCCCGCCCTCACTTTGATCAAAATGCAACTCCGTCTCCCGCCCCACATTGAAACGCTCCCAATTCAACAAGGCCTGCTGGCTGTGCTGCTTCACCGTCACTAAAGTCTTGCCTCCCACTTGCCGCTGCTCCGGTTGGAAGGCCCCCGTCCACACCGATAGGTCCCCCGCCGCTCCCGGTGCCACCTGCAGCCCCCCAACCCCCAGACCATTGGCCACCTCCGGCAAAGCCAAACCTGGATTGTTAGGATTGCTGCGCGCTCGATTCATCCCCGCCGCCGCTCGCGCCGCACTCTGCTGCGCCCGCTGCACCGATTCCACCGCCCGGCTCGTGCGCGCCAGGGCATCCTTCGCCTGGCTCCGCGCCTGATCTGCCGCCTGCGCCGCCGCCGCGCTCGGACCAGCCGAGCGCTGGCCCGGAGATGGGGCCGCCCCCCCGCGCAAAAGATCCCCAGAAGGAGCCCCCTGGATTCCGAGCAGCAGAAAAGCTGCCGCCAGACTAGGGGCGCAACTGTCCCCACGGTGTAGTCCGATCCTGAAAGGGCGAAGGCGCAGCGGAGAAAGTGGCATGGGCGGCTGGGGGAAGGTTCGGCACCGTGCCGATCCTCTCATTAGTTTATTTAGCTAGGGCTTTGGCCAGTGTGACTTCGTTGATGGCCACAGGATTCTTCTCCAAAAGGGACGCCACATAGGCTTGGCGCTTCGCCTGGGACTGCTCCTGCTGCAGCCGCTCGCGCAGCGCGCTCCGCACCTGCTCGAACGGAGGAGTCGCCGACTCCTTCACCTCCAGGCACTTTAAAACATGCCAACCATCCTTAAGCCGCACCGCTTCCGATTGCATGCCCGCCGTCAATGCACTCGCCACCTCGCGGATTTCCGCCTGAATCTGCGCCGACAACATCCAGCCGATCTCCCCACCCTGCCCCGCCGAATTCGGCTCATCGCTGTACTTCCGCGCCATCGCCGCAAAGTCCGCTCCCTTTTCCGCCAGGGCTTTCTTTACTTCGCCTAACTTGGCGGTGGCCTTGTCCAGCTCCGCTTGGCTTGCCCCTTCCGGAGCCGCGACGTAAATCTGCGCCAATTTCCACTGCTTCCCTACCACCAGTGACGGCTTCGCCACCTCATAGGCCGCCGCTAATTCCGCTTCGCTAGGGTAGCCATCCGCTGGCACCGAAATCGACTGCAGATAACTTTCCGCTATCGCTGCTTCCCGCGCCCGCGCCACCGCCGCCTGGACCGCCGCTCGTTCCTCCCACTTCTTCGCCTTAGCCTCATTCAGCACCAGGCGCTGCACCAGCAACAAGCGCAGCACTTGATTGAGCAGCGCTGGATCTCGCCCGATCGCCGCTTGCTCGCGCGTCCCCAGCTTTTCCAGGGAAGCCTTGACCTCCTCCAGAGTGACGTCCACCGAACCGACCCGGGCCACCACGCTCCCCTCGGCCAACGCAGGTTCCCCTGCCGCCACCACCACGGCGGGCACCATCAGTATAGAGGTAATGCCAATAAGAATCTTCATGGTTTGGCGATCTGGTCGAGCAATTCGTTGCTATACTCCTGCACCTGGGTTTGTAACTTCACCCGCATCAAACCAGTGAAGGGCTCCCGCGCCGCGATCGCCTCTCCCAAACTAAAGCGGCGATACCGCTCCAAAATCTCATTGCCCGTGGCAAAAAGCGCCTGATTCCGCGTCCGCAAATCCGCCACCCGCCGCTCCAGTGCCGCATTTTTTACCTCACTCGTCGCCCGGGCCGCTTCTTTCTTTTTCGCTATGTCCGCAATTTGCCCGTGTGCAGCCGTCCACTTGTCAAGCGAAGCCTGAAACTTAACCAGCTCTTCCTGCTTGGCAGTCAACTTCCCTTCCAGGGTCTCCTTCAAGCGAGCCCCCGCCTCCACCGCCTCCGTCTTCTCCTTGGAAAGCGCCGCCAGTTGCTTGCCCATCTTTTCCACCTGTCCCGTCAACTCCCCATTTTTTTCCTCCGCCGCAGCCTTCTCCGCTTGGGCCGTAGCCGATTCGCTCTGGGCAGTGCGCAGCTGCAGCGTCACCGCCTTGAGCGCTTCCCGCAACTTGTCCTCCCCAGAAGCCGGGGCCTGCGCGGCCGCCGACAGCATACTCCCCAGAAATACAATAAACGTTAGTCGAATGATTGGAACCATACTCAGTCTCAGGTCAGAATTTAATTTTGAAGTCGAACATCAGGAAATCCGCCTTCAACGGAGGTCCCGCAATTTCCTCATTGCTATTCCACAGCACCCCGAGGGAAGCATTTTTGGAAAGCGCATAAGCCCCGGTGAAGGCGAAGCCCTTTAAGTTGGCTCCCCCGCTGCCAAAGTCGGAGTCGATGAACCCATCCACCACCGCATCCGATCCAAGGTGCCGGTACTCCGCGCCCAAGGTCCAGTCTCCCCGCTTCATCAAAGCCAATTGCCCGAACTTAATCCCCACCATCCACGCGGTGTCATCCCCATCGAAAACCCCGATCCCCCCAGGCGTCCCCGCCGCAGCCTCCGCATCCTTTGGCGGCACCGGACCCCGATTATTCACCGCTACGGACTCAATCTCCGCCCGATTAAACGCGGTGTTCTTAATATACTCCCCCGTCAAGGCCACCTGCACCGGCTCAAAACCGCTATACTCCAACTTCCCGCTAGCCACCACCGGAGCGAACTCACTGGCCAAACCAAAATATTGATACTGATTGCTCGTGCCGAAGTTATTCGTCACATCCGGGATGATCTGGCGCAGCGGCTTGTAGGTGTTCCCCGATTGCGCAAAAGACGGCCGGGTGTTGTCCGTAGGCCCGGCATCACTCGCACTCAGCGGCAAGAACGGCTCCGAAAGCTCGCCCTGCACCCCGTCAAAATTGTAATAGGCCACCCCCAACTTTAACTTGATCGTATCCGAGAGAGTCAGATCAGCCCCTCCCTGCACCGCAAAAAGATATTTGTCCGTGCTCTCAAATTTAGCAGGTTGATTGCTCGAAAAATTCAGGTCGGTGTTGAAAATAGGAAACGCCCCCGCCGTAAAAAACGGCTTCACCCGGCTTCCCCACTTGCCCTTCAGCTTGATCGCCAAGCCATCAAACCCGAGGTCCTCATCAAAGATAAGGGGCGTTGCCATGAACGGGCTGTCAAACCGACCGCCCAACAAGTCCACACTTGCGGCGCGCCCAAAGTCCCCATGGTATTTGAAAAAGGCCCGGTCCAACCACAGCGCGTATTTCGAAAAATTCCCCCCCTGCCCTTGGTTCGCCAGGCCCACGCTCTGGTTCGTCGTCACCGGACTGTTGTTTTCTCCAGTCGCTATCTTGATTCCCGTGCTAAAGCCATCCGCCAACTGCCACTCCCCACCCACCCTCACCCGATAGCGAAATCGCATCCGCTCTTCATCCACATTCCGCTGCGGTGAAAAAACTAACCCCGCCGTGTCAAAGGGCGCTCCCGTGTTAATGGAGTTAAAATTGGGAAAGGCCCCGGTGTTGTCGTTCCCCTCGGGGAATTGCTGCAATTCATAGCGCAGGCGAATGTCACCAAACAATCCAAAGGTTGAGTCCATTCCTGGCAAAGCCAGCGCCACCGCAGAATTTTTCCCGTCCGGGCTGCCCGCCCGCAAATCCGCCATCACCTGACTCCGCACCTCTTCGCGCATCTGCTGGCGCACCGACTCCGGGACATAGCTCACTTTCATGGCCTCATCCTCCTCCGCCGCCTCCGCCGCCTTCTTTTCCTGCGCCGCCCGCCGCGCCGCTCCCGCTTCGTTCTCCGCCTGACGGATCAGGCCCATCGCTTCCGTCTGGGTTAAATAGCCCTTCTGCACAAAAATCTTCAGAAGATGGATCGTGACATTCTGCGACATATCCGGCGGGGCTTCCTCTCCCCCCGACGCCGGAAACAATTGCGATACCGGCGGGGGATCACTCGGAGCCTCGGCCCCTCGCGGCACCACCGGCTCCGCCCGCGGCGGATCCACCACCTCGCCCGGATCAGGCACCCCCGCCTCCCCACCCGTAGGTGCCGCCGCGGCTTCCACTGCTCCAGGCTTTTCCGGCACCGGAACCACCACCGCTGGACCCTTAAGATCGGATTGCGCCGCACCCGACGCCGCCGACCACATGAGCGCCAGGCCCGCCGCACAACCGATTGGCTTAGAACAAGAAAGAGAGTGTGTTTTCAAAGGAAAAACTTTATTTTTATAACAAATCATCGAGGAGCCCGCGCACTCAGGCGCAAATTGATCGGCATCTTCATGCCCGCTGGCGGAGGAGACTGGAGTTGCAGACCCGTGAGCACTTCATTGCGCAGCGCCGCATCCACCGCCGCGTCCCCACTGCTCCCGCTCAGGGTCGCGCGGGTAATCCGACCGGTCTCGTCCGCCCAAATTCGCGCCGTCACCGACATCGTGGCACTCCGCGTCTTGGCGTGCCGCCGGATCGCCGCGCTCACGCTCGTTTGCACCTGCCCCGCATAATAGCCAAATTTGCTCCCCGCCCCGCCCACCCGTCGCCCGCCCCCGGTACCAGTGCCGCCGGTCGCTTTGCCCAAGCCAAAACCATCGGCCTTGCCGTCTCCCACATTGTTCGTCCCCGGCGGCGGCGGCGTATCATCAGGCGCCGCCTCCGGCGGCGGCTCCTCCACCGCAGCGGTCTCTTCCTCCATTTTTTCCTCCCGTGGAGGCTCCACCTTCGGCGGCGGGGGCGGTGGCGGCGGAAGCGGCGGCGGGGCCACCGACACATTGATCGGCACCGCTACTTTGCGCGGTGCCGCAGCCGAGGTCGGCCGATCCGGCCCGGAAAAAGCATAGACCCCTCCCGCCGCAATCACGGCCGCCACCCCTAGCAACACTCGGTATTTCCTGAAAAAGCCCGGCTCTGCCTCCTCCTCTTCCTCCGGTTCTGGCTGCGGACGCGGAGGCTGCGGCAGCGCCGCCGCGACGCGATCGGCACGCGGCGAAACCGGGCCAGCTTTCGCGGAAGCTTTTTCCAACAGTTGGGTGCTCATAGTAGAAATAGGTTATTTAGGAGGCGCGGTGACCAAACCCAGTTGGGTGATCCCAAGGCGCCCCACCACATCCAGCACATCCATGATGCCCTGGTATTGCGTGACTCGATCTCCTCGCAGGACCACCGGAAGCTCCTGGCTCTTCGCCTTGGCCGCTGCCAGGGCCGCCCCCAATTTCGTCTCCAACTCCGCTAGGGTCACCGGCACCGTGTTCAAAACCACCTTGCCCTCCCGATCCACCGTGATGGCCTGCATCTTCGGCTGATCCATCTTCTTCGCCGCCGCATTGCTCGCCTTAGGCAAATTCACCTTCACCCCCTGCACCCCTGCCGTGGTCATGATGATGAAAATCAACAGCAACACCAGGTAGAGGTCTACCATCGGAGTGACGTTGATGTCGTCAAAAGATTTGTCGTCGCCTACCTGCATGATTTTATTCGTTAGAAGGGTAAGCCTCGGCGATGCGGGCGATGAATTCCTCAATAAAGGTGTTCATCGACAACACCGCATCCTTGATCCGCGAGGCCAAATAGCTGTAGGCAAACAGCGCCGGAATGGCCACCGCCAGACCCGCCACCGTGGCCAGCAGCGCCCCCGCAATCCCCGGGGCAATCGAGTTGATATCCACCTCCCCACTCTTGGCGATCACCGCAAAGGTGATCATCACCCCAATCACCGTGCCCAACAGCCCCAAGTAGGGCCCTCCCGCGATCCCAATGGTTAAAAAGACTAACTTGCTCTGCAGCTTCTGCGTCTCCCGCGTCGCCCCGCCATCCAGCAATGCCCGTATCGAACTGATGGAGCGCTCCGAAAGCCCATTGAAGGATCCCTTGGCGTGGTTCACCCGATGTTGGATCTCTTGGGAACCAAGATGATAGAGGGCAAACAGCGGCGAACCCTTCATGGCCCGCTGCTCTTTGCGGCTAGTCTGGCCCCCCATGCTGGCGACGTTTGCTTCGTCAGCATGATCCAATGCCGTGATGTCCGTGGAAATGGTCGCCCACTGCTTCAAAAAGACCTTCGTCGCCTTGTCGATCTTCGACAGATAAATAAACTTGCCGATCGCCACGATCCATCCAATCACCGCCAACAGCGCACAGAGCCAGATCACCACCCATCCGTCAAACGTAAGCGATTTCGAGATGCCCTTAATCAGATCCAAGTGCTCGCCGAGCTCGCTATGCTCCGCTGCCGCCGCCGCCTCTTCGGCCCCAATCGACAATAGCTTGGCCGCTTCGGCACTCCCGCCCTGGTTCACCGCCGCCAGCTTAATCGCCCCCGCCGAGCGCGCCACCTTGGCCACCTCTAACTCGTCCAGTTCTCCCGCATAGCCTGCCTCCGCTCCGCTATCCTTCCCCACCGTCGCCACCCCTGCCAAACCCGGCAAGGCCGCCGCCACCGTCCCGTAGGGCACCCCATCCACGTAAAGCGTCATCGTCCCCGTCAGCGCCGTCACCGCCAAGTGATGCCAACTCCCCGCCGCCAGCGCCGCTCCCGCCGCGCTGCGCTGCGCCCCCGTTCCTCCATCCACCGACACAAACGGCACCCCATTGTCCAGCCCCAGCACCAAAGCCTTAGCGTCTTCCCTCCGACTAAAAATAACCGCATTCGGCCCCAGCGTCGCCGGCTTAACCCAAACCGATAACGTCAACGCCCCGCCCGCCGTCCAGGCCAGCGCCGCCTCTGCCGGTAAAGTCAGCCGGTTCTGCCCCGTAAAGCGCACCCCCCCGCCAATCATCGCCGTCGCCACCGGAACTCCCGTGCCGCTGAGATTGATCCCCGAGGGCGACGCGTCCACCGGGGCTCCTCCGCTTTCCGAAAAGTGATACACCCCCAGGGTATCGGCATCGTAAGTGCCCTTGGGGTCCTGAGCCGACTCCGCCGCCGCGTTTCCGTAGTAAAGCCAAATGTCGGTCGCCGCCCCCGCCTTCAAATCAGGCACCTTCACCCACACATAGGCCTCATTTAACAATCCATCCCA
>CALQKQ020000141.1 GCA_943331195.2 Akkermansia muciniphila
CCCCAATTACCTCCCCCCCGAATGGGCCGACGGCACCGCGCGGCAGCCCACCACCTCCGGCGATATCTACGGCCTCGGAGCCATCCTCTACCAACTCCTCACCGGCGCCCCCCCCCACCAAGCCAGCCAACTGACCACCCTGCTGCGCCAAATTGCCGACGACCCCCCCGCCCCGCCCCGCAGCCTCAGCCCCCAGGTTCCCCGCGATCTCGAAATCATCTGCCTCAAAACCCTCGCCAAAGACCCCGCCCACCGCTACGCCTCCGCCGCCGATCTCGCCACCGACTTGCGCCTCTGGCTCGCCGGACGCCCCATCCTCGCCCGCCCCGCCTCCCTTTCCGAACAGTGCTGGCGCTGGAGCAAACGCAACCCCCTCCCCGCCACCCTCGCCGCGCTCCTCGCCGCCTCCCTCACCTTCGGCGGCACCGCCCTCCTCCAAGCCCTCCGCTCCTCCCGCCTCGTCCTCCGCGACTCCCTCCTCGCCCAAGCCATCGCCCTCCGCGAATCCGGCCTCCTCGGCCACCGCCACCAAGCCGTCCAAGCCCTCGACCACGCCAACCGCCTCCGCAGCTCCCCCGACATTCAGCGAGAACTCACCAGCGCCCTCTCCATGCTCGACCTCCGCGAAGAGCGCGCCTTCTCCTACGGCCCCGGTAACCGCGTCCACACCGACGCCGCCTTCACCCGCTACGCCACCCTCACCGACCAGGGTTTCCTCCAAGTGCGCGCCCTCAGCGACAACTCCCTCATCAGCGCCGTAGGCGGCGAACACCACCAGCCCCAAGGCTACGGCCCCTTCAGCCCCGACGGCCGCTTCCTCTGCCTCCGCCCTAGCCCAGCCGGCCCCTTTTCCGTCTGGGACTGCCGCCAACAAACCTTCCGCCTCCACGACGTCGCCGGCCCCTTCATGGTCTTCGCCCCCGACCGCCCCCTCATCGCCGTCGGCCGCGGCGCCAACCTCGTCGACCTCCTCAACGTCCTCACCGGCGAGCTTCTCGCCACCTTCACCACCGACCTCTCCCCCGCCCGCCCCTACAGCTTCAGCCCCGATGGCCGCTACCTCATCATCGGCCAATCCAAAGCCTCTCGCTTCCTCGTCCTCGAAACCGCCACCGGCCACACCCTCATGCGCGGCGACCACCCTCCCGCCGCCAAACTCCGCAACGCCGCCTGGCGCCCCGACGGCACCGGCTTCTTCCTCGGCACCGAATCCTTCAAAGTCTACGAGTGGCCCCTCCAGCCCAACAGCCTCCCCAGACAATACCTCGGCCACCGCGACAACATCACCGCCCTCGCCGTCCAGCCCGACGGCACCGCCCTCCTCACCCAATCCGACGACGGCACCACCCGACTCTGGAACACCGCCACCACCCAAACCGTAGCCCAACTCCCCTACGCCGGCGCCCACCTCCGCTTCTCCCCAGACGGTCAACACTTCCTCTGCGAAGACCGCACCACCCACTCCGCCCACCTCCTCGGCCTCAGCCCCTCCCCGGTTTGCCGACAATTCAGCGTCCCCCACCTCGACTCCGACAGCATCGGCACCCCAGGCTGCTGGTTCATCGCCTTCAGCCCCGATGGCGGCCTCCTCAGCGTCGCCGACACCTTCGGCCTCCTCCACTTCGACGGCCACACCGGCCACACCCTCGCCCAAATCCCCCTCGGCTACTGCTGGAGCCTCGCCTGGGAGCCCGACGGCTCCGCCTTCTACTCCGTCTCCGCCGCCGGCCTGCAGCGCTGGCCGCGCCTCCCCGCCCCCTCCGCCGCCCCCGATAACCCCGCCATCCCCACCCCACCTCCCGCTTACACCCTCGCTCCCCCAACCCTCTGGCTGCAACAACCCGGCTCCCCTCCCCCGCGCCCCAGCTCGCTCAACCACCTCGCCATCAGCTCCCTTCCCCAGTCCAACACCCTTGCCATCGCCTTCGACGACCACATCAGCCTCCTCGAACCCCCCACCGGTCAAGCGCGCCGCCAACTCCCCTTGATGCCCCAATTCCTCGATGCCATCGCCCTCAGCGGCGACGCCCAACTCGTCGCCGCCTCCCAACAAAAAGCCCCCGGCGTCCCCATCTGGAACCTCCCCCAAGGCCAACTCCTCCGCAGCCTGCCCACCGCCACCCCAGAAGCCACCGTCCGCTTCCACCCCGACGGCAAACGCCTCTTCACCGGCGACCTCCAAGCCCTCTCCTGCTGGGATGCCCGCTCCGGCATCCGCCTCTGGCGCCTCCCCAGGCCCTTTCCCAGCTCCGCCCCCTTGCAGATCGCCCTCACCCCAGACGGCTCCCTCCTCGCCGCCAACCTCGAATCCGACGCCGTCCGCCTCATCCGCCCCGCCGACGGCTCCGAAATCGCCCACCTCCGCCACGCCTCCGCCCAGCCCGTCGCCAGCCTGGCCTTCTCCCCCGACCACTCCCGCCTCGCCGTCCTCTGCCTCGGCCACCTCGTGCAACTCTGGGACCTCACCGCCCTCCGCCAAGAACTCGCCGCCCGCTCCCTCGACTGGCCCCACCCCCCCCAACCCACCCGCACCAAGCCGCTCTCCTGGAATCTCGCACCCTAAAAAATGGCGCCCCCCATACCCCAACGGCGCCCCCCCCCAACGCCGCAAATTACCTGGAAACTTGCGCGGCTATGAGCGCCGCGACACCACCGGATCTCCATCGCAAAGCGGCCCGCGCCCCGGCAGCGGCGCCACGCCGCAAATTACCTGGAAACTTGCGCGCGACGCGAAAGCCTGACGCGCCAGCGCCCCGCGCCCGCCGCAAGCGATCGTCAACGCGCGCTTTTGGGCTACACCCCTTGGGCGCAGGGGCCTCAGCCTGGCTGGACCTCGCCGCGCAGGCAGGCCTTGGCTTTGGACCACACCACCTCGGCGACGTCGCGGCCGAGTTTCAAGCCAGCCACGTTGTCCGCCTGGATGTGGTAGCCGCCCATGATGCGGGAAACGCCCGCCATTTCGGCGGCGGCGGTGAAGGTGGAAAGGTTTAATTTCACGGTTTCCCCACCAGTTTCCGTCAGAACACAGCATTGCCGGACTTCCGTGGCCCCGAAGTGGTCGCTGCCAGTGAAGTGTTCGAGCACCTTGGCGCAGGCGGCGCTGACGCAGCTGTGGCCGGAGACATAGCCCGGGAAGGGAGGCGTCACGAAGACGCTCGGGGAAAAAGGAAGCCACTGCTCGCCGGGCAACGTCACCGTGCCGCGGTCGGGCCCGCCCCAGCCTTGAATTTTTTTCCCGGCAAAGAGATGGTGAATCAAGGTCCAAGGCCGGGAGCTGTCGTAGAAGCGCTTGGCTTCCCAGGCCGCGATGAAGGCGTCTTGCGCCGCGCTGGCCACCGCAAAATACATCTGCACATCCTTGTCGAGGTCGTGCCGATCGCGCTTGGAGATGAGTTGAGCGAATTTCAGCCAATGGCCGGACTGCCCGGTGCTGCGCGGGCCGTCGCGCATGAATTCCACCAAGGCTTTGCGCTCGGCGTTCAAGCCGGCGTTGTAGGCGAGGCATTCTTCCACTTCCTTGAGCAACTGGGCGCTGCCCACCAAGGGCGGCGGACCGGGCCGGAATTGGTCGGGCGCGGTCAAGGCAAAGGATTTCACGCGATACCAATGGGGCGTGAGAAAACCGGGAACCAGTTTGGCCCCCTGGGGGTCCTTGGGATTGGTGAAGGCGATGGGCTGCCACCGGTCGGGATCCTTAATCTTGTCCACCTGATTGACGGGGGCATAATAGGTGTAGTCCGCGTAAGCTGTGCGGGCCCCTCCGGATTCATCGCCCAGTTGGTTGGCGCCATCGTGGTGGCGCGCCGCCAGGCTGGCCGCAGCGGCGGCTTTGCCCACCCCAGCTCCCGTCTGGAGATCAGTCGAGCGATCCGCTGGGTCCAGCCCCAGCTTTTTCATGAAGCCATCGAGGGCCGCCACCTCCCCAGCTCCCGGGAAGAGGTCGCGCATGGTGCCGTAAGCCGCGAAGCTAAGGGCGGCATTCAGTTGCGTCGCCTTTTCCTCCGCAGGACGGCGCGCTAGTCCCGTGGCGTAGACCGGGATGGCTTTCGCCTGATACCGCGACCAGGCGTCGTACATCGCGGTCAGAGGAATGCACATTTGCCTCGAAAGAATCGTCGGGCGGGCCCCGACGCGCTCGACTTCATCCGCGCAGATCGCCAGGATGAGGTCCAACCACTGGCTGGCCAGCGTCGGTTCGTAGGGGGGCCCAGCGCTGGGCAAGGGGTCGGCCCCAGCGGGGGTGCCAAGCGCCCAAGATGCGGCGAGGAGGGATCCGCCCGCGAGAAACCGGCGGCGACTGGTCAAGGGGGAGCTCTGAAACATGCTGCCACGTTAAGGGATCGGGGGAGGACTCGACCAGCCAAAAGATGCCAAGGGCCTTCTCCACTGGACCAAACCGCCTTTTGGCTCCGCGAAATTCCGCTGCGGGCCCGGGACTTTCCCTCTACTGATGCTAAGCTGAGCTCCTGGCCCCGGCCTGGGCATCCTCTTTTTTTTCCATGCGCTACTTGATTGCTGATGACGACCCCTTGGTCTGCGAGACGGTGGAGAGCTTCCTGGCCCGCCTCGGGGATACCGCGTTTAGCGTGGTGGCCAACGATGGGCTGAGCGCCTTGCAATTGCTGACGGCGGGGGGATTCGACGCCGTTTTTCTGGATCTCGACCTTCCCGGCTTGGACGGCCCGAGCGTGCTCCGCGCCCTGGCGGGCGACGTCCCCGTGGTGGTCATCTCGGCCAGCGCCGCTTTTGGGGCCGCGTCTTATGAATTCCGCGTGGCCGATTACCTCCTCAAGCCGCTCGCGTTTCCCCGCTTTGTGCAAGCGGTCGCCCGGCTCCGCGAAGCCCGCGCGGCCCGCCACCTGACCCAGACGGCGGCAGCCCCAGCCGCGCTGGACGCCCGCGACTTATTCGTCAAAGAGGGCAGCAAAATCGTGCGCGTTCCGCTCAGCCAGCTTCTCTTCATCAAGGCGGAGTCGAATTATGTCGAGTTCGTCCTCGCCGAGGGCAGCGTCACTAGCCTGATGAGCCTGAAGAAGTTGGAGGATCTACTTCCGGGCGATTTTGTGCGCATTCACCGCTCCTACATGGTGAACTGGCGCAAGATTGGGCGCATCGAGGAGGGCGTCGCCCTGCTGGGCAAGCACCGCCTCCCCCTGGGCGAAAGCTACCGCGACGCCCTCCTGGCCCGCCTCCCGGGACTTTCCTGAGGCGGCCAGGGCTTTTCCCCTGCCCACGAACTCGCGTCTCGCCCGGGCAAACCCTTCGTCATTCGGCAGCCTGCCGCGCGCAGTCGGCAGAGGCCTTGGTGAGCAAGGCGCAGGCCTGGGGTGCCGCGCTCCAATCCCCCGCCAGCAAGCCTGCGAAGGCGGCCTCCAAATCCGCCAGCGGCAGCCCGGCCAGGGCCGAGTGCAACTTGTGGCGCAGCCGCCGCACCCGCTCCACATTTTCCGCCGCAGCGGCCGCCGCGAGTTCGCCGGCGGCGGCGTGAAACTCCCCCGCCAAAGCCCGCCGCACCCGACGCAGCCGCTCCGGTTCCCCAGCAAAAAGCTCCTCCAGGGACAGCGCCGGCGTCCCCTCCCGTTCCGCCTGCCCCGCGCCCCGCGCCGGCTCCTTGGCTTCGTCGGCCTTCCCATTTTGCCCGCTCCAGCAGGTGGCGAGCGCCTCCCGCAGGCGCGACGGCAGCACCGGCTTGCTCACAAAAGCGGCAAAACCGGCGGCGCGGCAGGCTTCCCGGGTGGCCTCGTCCACTTGCGCCGTCACCGCGATCAGGGGCAAGCCCGGACGCAGCGCGCGCAGGCGGGCCGCTAGGGCGATTCCGTTGGTATCGGGCAATTGCAGGTCCAGCAAGACGGCGTCGCAGGGCTGGCCCCTTTCCAGGGCAGCGACCGCTTGGGCCCCATCCTCCGCCATGGTAAAAGACAAACCTACTTCCTGGAGAAAGGCCGCGAGCACCTCGCGGTTGAGCGGGGAGTCCTCTACGCAAAGAACCTGGGCTCCGGCTAAGGGCACCAAGGGCACCGGCGCGGACGCTCCCACCGTGACCTCCGCCGCCGCACAGGGCAGCGCCAAAACAAAACAAGAACCCGCCGCCGGCTGACTCTCCACCGTCAGACTTCCCCCCATGAGTTCGGCCAGGGAGCGCGAAATGCTCAGCCCCAAGCCCGTGCCCCCAAAGCGCCGCCCGATCTCCCCATGGGCCTGGTCAAAAGGCGAAAAAATCCGCCCGATGTCGCCTTCCTGAATGCCGATCCCGCTGTCCTCCACCCGGCAGCGCAACCAGCCGTCCTGCCAGCTCACGGCCAGCCGGACAAAGCCTTCGCTAGTGAATTTCACGGCGTTGCTGAGCAAGTTGTGCAGCACTTGGGAAAGCCGCAGCCGATCGCCCCGCAGCACTTCCGGCACCTCCGGCCCGACCACGGTAAACCAGCGCAGCCCCTTTTGCGCCGCCAGCGGGCGGTGGGTCAATTCCAAATCGCTCAGCAGCGGCCTCACGGCTAGGGGCGCGGCCTCGCACACCAGGTGCCCCGCTTTGATTTTAGACCAATCCAAGGCCTCATTGAGCAAGCTCGTGAGTTGGCCCGCCGCCGCCTGGAGACTTCGCAGCATCGGCTCCTGGTGGGGCGCCGGGCGATTCCGCTCTAACACGTGAAGCATCCCCGTCACCGCGTTCAGAGGAGTGCGAATTTCATGACTCATCACCGCCAAAAAGTCGTCCTTGGCCTGCGAGGCCTCATCGGCCCGACCGCGCGCCTCTTCCAAAATCCTTACTTGCTCGGCGATCTTCCCTGACATCCGATTGAAGGCGGCGGCGAGCTGCCCAATTTCGTCGGCGGGGGCTTCGTCCAGCGGGGCGGCGGCCCCACCCGTTTCAAAATGCGTCAGGGCTTCCGCCACCGCGCGCAGCCGCCGCGTCACCAGCCGCCCGAGCAGTCCGAGCAGCCCCAGTCCGCCCAGAGCTGTCAGGGTAGAGGCCAGCAAGGCCTCGTTGCGCACCCCGCGCAGCGCCGCCAGCGCGGCCTGCCCGTCACTTCCCGTCCGCACCTGAAAGTGCCGCAGTTGCCCCGGCAGAAAGGGATAACTTCCCGTGAACACCAGCCACGGCAGCGCCACCAGGCGGTCCTCCGGCCCCACGGGATGCGCCACTTGATAGCCCGTGCCGAGGTCTTGGCCAAAGCGGTAGCGCGGCTCCGGGTGGAGCACATAACTCCCTTGGTGATTCGCCACCGCCAGCGCCAAGCCTCTTCCAGTCTGCTGCGGCAAACTGTCCAGCAGCGGCCGCAAATCGGCGTTGATCACAATCCAGCCAAAGCGCCCTCCTCCCCCCCCTTTCACCGGCACCACCGCCCGCAGCGTCGGCATCCAAGGCTCCGTGATCCGCCCAAAATCCCGATTCAAATCCAAGTCCGACAAATAGATGCCATCAAGCGGCAAGGCCAGGCTTTCCTCAATGTAATCGCGGTCGCCCTTCTGCTGCAGGTTCTCCGGCGGCGTCACCGCCACCTCCCCGTGCGCCTGGTCTAGCCGCACCCGCTCCCGACCTTGATCCGCCTCGCCGATCAACCGCACTTGCGCGTAACTCGGCTTCCCTAACATCAAGGCCCGGAAGTTCTCCTCCACCCGGTGCCGCGCCTCGCCATTGGCCGCGTCGCCCGCCGCATACTCCCTCACACTGGGAATCCGCGCCAAATACCGCGCATCCCGAGCCACATCCGCAATGAAGCCCTGCACCCGCACCGCCGCCATCCCCGCCTCGTGCTCCAGACGCTCCTGCCACTGCGACACCGCCCGCTCCCGCCCCGCTTGGTAACTGCGAATCCCAAAAATCAGCACCGTCCCGCCCAACACCAGCGCCGCCACCAGCATCAGCCGGGTCACCAGAGAAAACGGCCGCCATTTCATGGAAAAACTGCTTGCTCGGCCCCCTTTCCTCCCGCCTCACGAGCCCCGTTAGGGCATCGCCGTGGCGTCCGTATTCGGATAGCTCCCGAGCACTTTGACAAAACTGCACTGCCGCTCCAGCTCCCCCAGCGCCTGCACCAACGCGGGATCACCCCCGTGGCCCAGTATATCCACGAAGAAAAAGTATTCCCAGTCCCGCCGCTTCGACGGCCGACTCTCAATCTTCGACATGTTAATGTGAAACTCACTAAACGGCGTCAAGGCCTTGAACAGCGCCCCCGGCTCATTCCGCAAACTAAACATCAGCGACGTCCGATCATTCCCCGTCGGCGG
>CALQKQ020000142.1 GCA_943331195.2 Akkermansia muciniphila
TAGCAGCGGCTGCGCTGGGCGGCGGCGTCGGCCCAGTAGCGCTGGCGGGTGCGGATGGCGAGGTCGGGGTCGTGATCGAAGGCGATGTTCCAGGCGGGGTTGGCGAACATGAGGAGGTGATGGTGGGCGAGATCCATCAAGTGGAGGAGTTCTTGGCCTTCGGAGCGGATGCGGAAGCAGGCGTGGCCGGCGGTGTGGCCGGGGGCGGATTCGATCTGGACGCGGCCGCCGAAGAGGGAGCTGCCGGCGGCGGCGGGTTGGAGGACTTTGGCTAGGGAGTCGAAGTGCCCGCGCACTTCGCGGATCATGTTGGGGATGCCGAGGGGGTCGCGGCGGGAGCGGGAGAAGTCGGGTTTGGGGGTGCGCCAGAAGGCGAGTTCTTCGGGGAGGAGGTGGATGGCGGCATTGGGGAAGGCGGGGCGGCCATCCTTGACGAAGCCGTTGAGGTGATCGGCGTGGGCGTGGCTGAGGAAGGCGGCGGTGAGTTGTTCTGGGCGGATGCCGACGGAGGCGAGGCCGTCTTGGAGCCAGCCCATGCGGGGATTGCTGCTGGGGCCGAAGCCGGCGTCGAAGAGGGCGACTTCTTGACCGGTCTTGATGACGAGGAGGTTGACGTAGAGGGGGAGGCTTTCGAGGGATTCGCCGTGGCGCTGCATTTCGCGGCGCATGGCGTCGCGTTCGTTGGCGGGGTGCATGAGGTCGAGTCCTTCGCGGAAGGCGAGGTCGCAGTCGCTGATGGAGAAGGCTTCGAGGCTGCCGATGGCGAAGCGGTGGACGAAGGGTTGGCGGAAGGGTGGGGGGAGCGTTTCGGCTTGGGCGGGGCTGCTGAGGAGGGCGGGCCAGCCGGCGAGGGCGGTGGCGGCGAAGTGGCGGCGGGAGAGGGCAGGGGTGGAGGAAGGTTGGGGCATGGCTGAAGATACGCGTGGGCGGGGCGGTGGACGAGCAGGAAAAGGGGGCGGGCAGGGGGGCGTTTTTTGGAGTGGGCGGGGCGGGGAAACTGGCCATGGTGGGGTCGCCATGCCTTCCCGCTCTGTTTCGCCGTCGGCCGCGCTGTGTTGCGCCTGGTTTTTTCCGGGGTGGCGGCGCCGGGTGGCGGCGTGGCCATGGTTGTTGCGGTGGCCCCTGCGGGCGGGGGTGGCGGCGGGATTTGTGGGGCTGGGAGTTTTTTTGCTATGGGATTTGGCCTATGGGGCGCTGGCGCGGCAATATGATTTGGAGAGCTTGGGGCGGATGCCGGCGCGGAGCGAGGTTTACGATGCTCGGGGGGGATTGTTGGGGAGGCTGCATGGGGAGGACCGGCGGGTGGTGCCGCTGGGGGAGGTGGCCCCGGATTTTATCAAGGCGCTGTTGGCGCGGGAGGACAGCCGTTTTTATGAGCACGGCGGGGTGGACTTTGTGGGGGTGGTGCGGGCTTTGGTGCGCACCTTGCAGGACCCCAAAGTGCGCCAGGGGGCGAGCACGATCACGATGCAGTTGGCGCGCAATAGCTTTGACCTGACGCGGGAGAAGTCGCTGCACCGCAAGTTGTTGGAGATCGCGATCACGCGGCGGATTGAGAGCCAGCGGAGCAAGGAGCAGATTTTGGAATTGTATGTGAACCGGATTTTTTTTGGCACGGGCCTGTGCGGGGTGGAGCGGGCTGCGGAGGGGTATTTTGGGAAGTCGGCGCGGGCGATGACGCTGGATGAGGCGGCCATGTTGGCGGCGATCATTCGGGGGCCGAATGCCTTTTCGCCCTTTCGTCATTATGAGGTGGCGCTGAGTGGGCGGGACATGGTGTTGGATCGGATGGTGGCCACGGGGGTGCTCTCTGCGGGTTCGGCGGCGGCGGCCAAGGCGGTGAAAACCAAGGTGTTGGCGGCACCGAAAGCACCGCCGGACAGTTGGGCGCTGGATGCGGTGCGGCGCGATTTGGAAAAGTTGCTTGATCGGGGGGAGGTGGAGGATGGCGGTTTGAAGATCTATACGACCTTGGAACCGGAGCTGCAGCGGGCGGCGGAGGAGAGTCTGCATCGGCGGCTGGGGGCGGTGGAGAAGGGGTCTGGCTATGGGCGCCAGACCTGGGCGCTCTATGAGCGGATGGTGCAGCGCGGCCTGGCGGTGGAGCCGGAGTATCTCCAGGGCGCGGTGGTTTTGCTGGAGAACCACACGGGGGCGATTCGCGCGGCGGTGGGTGGCCGGGACATCCGGCATAGCGGCTATAACCGCGCGGTGCAGTCGCGGCGGCAAGCGGGATCAGCCTTCGCGCCGTTGGTGTATGCGGCGGCGGTGGAGCATGGGGGCTTGTTGCCGGAGCAGCTGATCTCGGATGGGGCCCTTTTGCCTGGGGAGGTCGAGGGGGCGGCGGGGGCGGATGGCCGCTTGGCAGGGTGGCAACCGGCCTGGTGGGGGCTGGCGAAGTCGCGCCGTGCGATGGCGGTGCGGGTTGGGGAACGCGTGGGAGTGGCAGCGGTGGAGCAATTGGCGGAGCAGGCTGGTCTGTCGGATGTGGGGGGGGATTCGCCGGAGCTTTACCTGGGAAAGGTGGGGACGACTTTGGAGAGTTTGACCAGTGCCTTGTCTTTGTTGGGGAACGGCGGGGTGCGGTGTCGGCCGTTTTTGATCGACCGGATTGAGACTGGCGAGGGAGCGCTCGTCTATCGCAGCGGGGTTATTTCCTATGAGGTGCTGAGCCCGGGGAGTGCTTGGTTGACGACGAGGATGATGGAAAAGGTGTTGGCGCCGGGGGGAGCGGCGGAGGGCGTCCGGGGCTTGGGAGTGCGGGGGGTGGTGGCGGGCCAGGCGGGCACGGCGGAGGAGGATGGGGGTGCTTGGTTTATCGGCTACAGCCCGGCTCTAGCTTGTGGGGTTTGGGTGGGGCTGGACGAGCCGGGGGGCAAGCTCCAAGCAGGCGAAGGCAGCCGGGTGGCCGTGCCGGTGTGGGCGGAGGTGATGGCGCGGGGCCCGGCGCTGGGCTATGCGGCGGGGGGGGCGTGGGGGTCGCCGGGGCCGATGGGGCGGGCTCGCGTTTGTCGGATTTCGGGGCTGCTGGGGTCGCCGGGCTGTGGGGGCGAGGCGGGGGAGGTGGATCTGCCGGCGAGCCACGTGCCTAGGGAAGTTTGTCAGCACGAGGCGGTTAGAGGAGTGCTGCGGCAGCCCAATGGCGGGGGGGGAGCGCCCATGCGAAAGCCTGGGATGGTGGAGCGGCTGCGGGGGCTGTGGCGGTGAAATTTTTTGAAATTAGCTCTCACGCGAAAATTTAGGTCTAGCGCATTTGGTGCTTGCAGAGCGTCTAGCGCAAAGGTAGTTTGGGGAAGCAAAGACGTCAGGATGAAATGGGATCGACCACTTTGGGGTCGGTCAGGCGGCCTTGCCAACACCACACCAAGGATACCAATCCGAAACCAAAAACCAAAAACCCAATACCAAAATAGTATGTCCGCACCAGCCCCAAGACCCATGTACGGCATTAGCCGGATCGACCAACCTGAGAAGAAGAACCACGGATGGTATGTCCGGGTGACCTTCAAAGGCAAGACGGAGCAGAAGTTCTTTGCTGACAAGGCCCACGGCAGCAAGCCGAAGGCCCTCAAGATGGCTCAAGAGCACCGCGACCACTTGGTGACGTTGCTGCCTCCAGCGCGCCAGGAAGCGGCGGCACGCAAGCGCGCTGTCTCCAAGAAGGTGGCGGCGGCGAAGAAGGCTGCGGTGGCGGCCCCGGCCCCGGTGGCGGCTCCGGCTGCGGCGGTGAAGCCAGCGGCGAAGAAGGCTGCCAAGAAGGCCGCGAAGAAGGCCGCGAAGAAGGCTGCCAAATAACGACCGGCATTTAACGCCTCTCCGCCGGTTGCGGCGGATGGGCTTGCGGAGGGCTCGCCAACGTTAGGTTGGCGAGCCCTCCTTGTGTCCGGTGGCTTGACAGGCACGGGCAGAGTGCTGCTTAGTGACGGGGTCATGTCCGAGCCCCCATTTGCCCCTGCGGGGGTGCCATTTCTTCGCGCTAGCGGCGTGCATCGCACCTATCATGTGGGAGGGGCGGCGATTGAAGTTTTGCGCGGGGTAGATTTGAGTGTGGGGCGGGGGGAGCGGGTTTTTCTGTGCGGGCCCTCGGGGGCGGGGAAGACGACCTTGTTGTATGTGCTGGGGGGCTTGGAGCGGCCGGACCAAGGGGAGGTGCTGCTGGAGGGGAAATCCGTTTATGGGGGCAGCGACGCCCGGCAGGCGGGTCTGCGGAATTCGGAAATCGGCTACATTTTTCAAAATTATTTGCTGCTCCCGGAATTGACGGCGCTGGAGAATGTTTGTTTACCGGCGCTGATTGGGGGGCGGCAGGCGAAGGCGCGGGGGGAGGAGTTGTTGCGGAAGGTGGGGTTGGGCCTGCGGCTGCAGCATTTGCCGGCGCAGCTCAGTGGCGGGGAGCAGCAGCGGGTGGCGATTGCCCGCTCGCTGATCAACAATCCCTCGGTGGTCTTTGCGGATGAACCGACGGGCAACCTGGATTCCAAGACGGGGACTGAGGTGATGAATTTGCTGCTTTCCGTGGTTGCTGAGGAGGGGAAAACCCTCATGGTGGTCACCCACGACACGCAACTTGCGGGGCAGGGGGACCGGATGCTGGTTCTGCGGGACGGAATGCTGGTGGACTAGGGTTTGTCCGGCGAACCGCGCCGGAAACAGCAACTGGTCGACCAAGGTCCAGCGGATGCCATTTTCCTTTTGCCCATGAAGATCTACATCGACGGAACCCTGCACGAAGAAGCTGCCGCCAAAATTTCTGTATTTGACCACGGTCTGCTCTATGGGGATGGGGTTTTTGAGGGCATTCGGTTTTACAATCGGCGCGTGTTTCGTTTGGAGGAGCACATTGAGCGGCTCTATGCTTCGGCGCGCTCGATTTTGATTACGATTCCGCTGACGCCGGAGGAAATGGCGGACGCGCTGTTGGAAACGTGTCGGGCCAACGAGCTGGACAACGGCTACATTCGCCTGGTGGTGACGCGCGGTTGCGGGCCGATGGGGCTGAGCCCTTACAAGTGTCCCAAGGCCTCGGTGATCATCATTGCCTGCGGGATTCAACTTTACAGCGATGAGGCTTACCGCAGCGGGCTGACCTTGGCGACCTGCGCGACGCGTCGGCCGATGCACGACATTCTGAGCCCGCAGGTGAAGAGCTTGAATTATTTAAACAATGTGATGGCCAAGGTGGAAGCCATGCAAGCTGGTGCGGAGGAGGGGATCATGCTCAACGAGCGGGGCCTGGTGGCGGAGTGCACGGGCGACAATGTGTATATCGTGAAGCGCGGGGCGATCACGACCCCGCCGATTACGGCTGGGGCGCTGGACGGCATCACCCGGGGGGTGGTTTTCCAGATCGCGGAGGAGCTGGGGATTCCGATGCAGGCGGCGGATCTGAGCCGCCACGATATTTATACGGCGGATGAGTGCTTTCTCACGGGTACGGCGGCGGAAGTGATTGCTGCCGTGAAATACGATCAGCGCGTCATCGGCAGCGGGATTCCTGGGCCGGTTACGCAGCGGATCATCGCCCGATTCCGCGAAATTGCGGGGAGCACAGGAACTCCGTTCTGAATCGTTTCGCGGACCTTCTTTTTTCCCCTGCATCCCCATGAATGAATTTAGCGACGGCATTTACCACTGGCTCTATCATGGTCTCAGTTTGCGGGCCGTAGGCCTGGCGCTGGGGCTGCTGCTCATCGCGGGGCATGTCGTAGCATTGCTTCGGGAGAAGCACATTTTGCCTTGGCTGTCTACGGTGCCGCGGTCGATGAATGTGGGGACGGTATTTTTGACGATCTCGTTTTTGTGGGCCTTGATGGTGGCGACCTCGATGGACCTCGGGGAATTTCATCAGGCGCGGTGGCTGGCGCAGTTTGCCCTGCCGCTTTTTTATGTTGGGACGCTTTTCAGTGCCAACGACTACCTGGGGGCGCGGGCCTTGGGTTGCTTTTTGCTTTTGGCGGCGTGCCCGGTGTTGGACGCGGCCTTTTTGCAGCCTCCCCAGTCCCGCCTGCTCATCAGTGCGCTGGCGTATGTTTGGATTGTAGCCGGCCTTTTTTGGGTGGGCATGCCGTATACGCTGCGCGACCAGATTGCTTGGTTGCAGGCGAAGCCATCGCGCTACCGTGCGATGTGCGTTGTGGGCATCGCGTATGGGGCGCTGGTGTTGGCGGCGGCGCTGCTTTATTATGGCCCTGGGCAAAGCCAGTCGCTATAGTGGGATTGCCTTTAACCGGTCGGCTTTTTCCTCGGTGCCATGATCAAGGACTACCTGCCTCACCTGACTTTTTTTGCGGTTTTCTTTACCGCCGCCGTCCCTGTGCTCTATTACTTGAGTCGCAAAAATCCCGATCCGCGGTTTCGCCCCTCGTTTGGGGAGATGTCGCTGCTGACGCTTTTCGCGGTGTTCATCTGCGGGGGCATGGCTCTGGGCATCGGAAGCCTGTTTAAGCCGGAGAACGACGGGTCCTCCCTGAAGAAGAAGTCGTCTGAGGGTCCTGGCAGAGCAGCGGCTGGACCGGAGGAAAACAGCGGGCGCCGTTCCTCCCAGGATCGGGGGAATCGCCGCCAAACCGACCGCAACTAGCCTGCCGATTCGCCTTCTCATGACTGCCCCTGCCGCCCGCGAATGGATTAAGTTTCGCCATGCTCGGTTCGCCGCGCGCTTCCCTGCGGATTTCAGCTATTCTCCGTCCCACTACTGGATGATGGAGGTGCCGGAGGAGCCGGGGCTGTGGCGGGTGGGCTTCACTAAATTTGCCACCCGGATGCTGGGGGAGTTGGTCGATTTCACCTTCAATGCTCCGCTGGGGGGGGCGGTTCAGCCGGGGGAGATGATCGGTTGGGTGGAGGGTTTCAAGGCCGCCAGCGATGTTTTTTGTGTGATGTCGGGGGAGTTTGCGGGGAGCAATCCGGCACTGCAAGCGGACGCCTGCATCGTGCGGAGCGATCCCTATCTGGAAGGTTGGCTCTACAGTGTGCGCGGGGAGCCGGAGCCCGGTTATCTCACGGCGCAAGGCTACCTCGATTTGCTCAATGCGACCATCACCAAGATGGCGGAGCAGGAGCACCCGGAAGCCTAACAATCACTTTTTTTCATGAAATCATACCGCCTCAACCGCCTCTTTCACCCTCGTTCTGGCCGCTGCTTCGATGTCGCGGTGGACCATGGATTTTTCAACCAACCTGGCTTCCTCAGCGGCATTGAGGACATGCGGGAAGTGGTCAAGACTTTGGTCGCGGCGGGGCCGGATGCGATTCAGCTCACGGCGGGGATGGCGCGGCATCTCCAGGATCTGCCGGGCCGCTTCAAGCCTTCGCTGGTGTTGCGCACCGACGTGGCGAATATCTATGGGAAAACCCTTCCGGACACGCGCTTCAGTTTGATGCTAGAAGAAACCATGCTGCAGGCGGTGCGCCTGGATGCGGCCTGTGTTTGCGTGAATTTGTTCCAGATCCCGGGTGCCCCGGAAGTCCATGCGGAATGCGTGCGGAACATTCTCCGCCTCAAGCCGCAGGCCGACTACTATGGCATGCCCATGATGGTGGAGCCGCTCGTTTTCCAGCCTAACGCCATTGCGGGGGGCTATCAAGTGAACGGGGATGAGTCCACCATCACCCACCTGGTGCGCCAGGCGGTGGAATTGGGAGCTGACATCATCAAAGCGGATCCCACGGATGACGTCAGCGCCTATCACCGGGTGGTGACGGCGGCGTCTGGCATTCCGGTGTTGGTGCGGGGTGGCGGGCGGGTGAGCGACGAGGAAATTCTCCTCCGCACCCAGGGACTGCTCGCCCAGGGGGCCTCGGGCATTGTCTATGGCCGCAACGTCATTCAGCACCCCAATCCCCAGGGAATCACCCGGGCACTCATGGCCATGGTGCATGAGGGCGCGGACGTCCCTGCGGCCCTAGCGATGATTTCCTAGCTTTTTTATGAAGCCCGCCCTGCTCCAGGCCCTGCGCGATGCCCTAGGCGCGGAACATGTCCTGACCAGTTTGGAGGACCTGATCCCCTATGGATTTGATGGCACGGCGGCGCTGCGGCAGGTGCCGGGGGCGGTGGTGTTTCCGGCCGACACGGCGGAGACGGCGGCCTGCGTGCGCTTGGCTTGCGACTATGGGGTGGCGGTGGTGCCGCGTGGTTCGGGCACGGGCCTGAGCGGGGGCAGCCTGCCGCTAGCGGGGTGCCTCGTGATTGTCTTGGTGCGGATGGACCGCATTTTGGA
>CALQKQ020000143.1 GCA_943331195.2 Akkermansia muciniphila
CTCCGGCGACGAGGGGCAGCCAGAAGAGGAGGGGTTCGAAGAGGGGGACGGTTTGGAAGAGGGCTAGGGTGTGGCCGTCTAAGCAGAGGGAGGCGCCGCCGGCGGCGAGGAAGGCGAGCCAGCGCACGTCGAGGCCGCGCTGGGCTAACCAGAGGCTGCGCTGGACGCCGGCCCAGATGAGGAGGCCGAGTAGGCTGAGGCCGATGAGGCCGCCGTGGTAGGCGGTGCTGATGAAGGCGCCGTGGGGGTGGGGGGCTTGCCAGGAAATTTCCTGAGGTTCGGCGGAGCTGCGGGCCCAGAAGCCGCGGCCCATGATGACTTCGGCGGTGCCTTCGACGCGGCGATAGAGTTCTTCGTAGAGTTGGCGCCGCCCGCTGTCGGCCCGGGAGAGCATGATTTCTCCGGGAGTGGCTAGCATGAGTTGGTTGGGATCGGTGGGAGGGGCGAAGGTTTTGGGGAGCAGTTGGGGCAAGTTTTGGCTGGTCCAGCCGCTTAGGGCGATCACGGCGACGAGGGGCAGCCAGCGGGCTAGGGGGCGGGTGAGCATTAAGACGAGCATGGCCGCGCCCAAGCCGAGCAGGGCCCCGCGGGTTTGGGTGAGGAATACTGCTGCCACGAGGACGGCGAGGGCTGCGGCCAAGGCGAAGCGGGCGCGGGCGGTGGGGGCTTGGGTGAAGCCCGCCGCTGCGGCCACTGCGGCGAAGGCCCAGAGCATGCCGCTGTTCACTTCATAGAGGCCATAGAGAAAATAGGGGAAGATATTGCCCAAGCGGTCGGCTGGGAGGGTGTGGCCGCGGGCGAGGTAAAAAACCGGCGCGCTGATGAGGGCGGTGAGGACGGCGATGCCGATTAAGCCTTGCAGCATCCATTCGAGCCGGGAGGGCCGCCGCGCGACGCGCCACAGTCCTAGCAGGAAAAGTGCAAGGCTGAGTCCGTTGAGGGCGGCATAGGTTGGTGCCTGCCAGCCGGAGGGCATTCCGTAAAAGACGCTGCTCCACATCCAGCCCAAGAAGGCCATGGCCAGCAGGGGCACCGCCCGACCTTGGCGGCCGGGCCAGTAAAAGAGTTCGCCACCGCGCAGCAGCGCCAGCAGGGCCCAGCCGAGCACCCACAACTCCGGCATCCAGTGCATCGGCGTGACAAACAGCAGCATGGGAAACGTGAGGACCCCAAAGCCAAAGGGATCCCAGCGGGCAAACCGCCAGCCTTCCGCCCACCAAGAGGGGCGGCGCGGCAGTGGGGCAGAGGAGTCGGGCATTGGAAGGCATCCAAAGTGAATCTGGCGCGCAATTCAATCGCTTTGCTGAGCTGCGGCGGCGCGGCTGGCCTGCGGGATAAATCAACTTGCGCGGAGGGAGGCTTGGCCTTCCCCTGTGGGATGACGAGTGCAGGACGGGAAGCGTTGGACGGGTTGAAGATCGACCGCAGCGCGGTGGGGCCGGGGCGCGCCTTTCCCTGGGGATGGCTGCTGTTGGTGGTCGCGGTGGCGGCGGCGGGGTGGTGGTGGTGGCAGCGGCCGGGCGGTTTGTTGGTGGAGACGGCCTTGGCGCGTCCGGCGGCGGAGGGGGAATCGCGGGTGCTTTTGAATGCTTCGGGCTATGTGACGGCGCGGCGCGCGGCGACGGTTTCGGCCAAGGTTACCGGAAAGGTGTTAGAAGTTTTGGTAGAAGAGGGCTTGAAAGTGGCTGAGGGGCAAGTGGTGGCCCGGTTAGATGACTCCAATGCCCAAGTGGGCTTGCGCCTCAATGAGGCGCAGCTGGCCGCCGCCCGGCTTTCCCTCGATGAAACCCGCCCGCGCTTGATCTTTGCGGAGCTGGAATTGACGCGCTTTCGCGCCCTGCTCGCGAGCCGTGCCGCGAGCCAATCGGACCTGGCACGCGCGGAGGCCGAGGTCGCGGCCTTGCAGGCTCGGCTGGCGCGGCAGGTTGCCGACATCGCCGTGGCCGAGCGCAGCGTGGACGAAGGCCGCCAGCAGGTGGACGACACCGTGATCCGCGCGCCATTTGCGGGCGTGGTCACGACGAAGGACGCACAGCCGGGCGAAATCATCTCCCCGATGTCCTCGGGGGGCTTCACGCGGACGGGCATTTGCACGGTCGTGGACATGGAGTCCTTGGAAATTGAAGTCGACGTCAGCGAAAGCTACCTCAACCGCGTCCAAGCGGATCAGCCTGCGGAGGCCATGCTGGACGCTTATGCGGGATGGCGCATTCCCGCCAAAGTCATCGCCATCATCCCTAGCGCCGATCGGCAAAAGGCCACCGTCAAGGTGCGGCTGGGCTTTGCCGCCCTGGATCCCCGCATCCTGCCGGAAATGGGGGTCAAAGTCGCCTTTCTGCGGCGCGAGGCGGTTGCGCCTCCGGTTTTTCCTGAGGGCGCTGTGCTGGTGCCCGGGTCTGCGGTGGTCAGTGCGGCGGGCGGCCACTACGCCTGGGTGGTGCGGGAGGGCCGGGTGCAGCGCCGCGAGCTCCAGTTAGGCGGCCGCGCGGAGGGCGATGCTGTGGTCGCGGCCGGGCTGCAGGCTGGGGAAAGCGTGGTGCTGGCCCCGGCAGCTTTCCTAACTGAGGGCGTGGCGGTGCGCGCAGCCAAGCCATGAGCGCGGCCCCCCTGGTCAGCGTGCGCGATGTCAGCAAAATCTTCCACCGCGGGTCGGAAGACATCAGCGTCTTGGCCGAGCTGAATCTGGCGGTGGAGGCGGGCGAGTTTTTGGCGCTGATGGGGCCGTCTGGGTCGGGAAAGTCGACCTTGCTCAACTTGATCGGGGGGCTCGACCGCCCCACGCGGGGGTCGGTGGAAGTGGACGGCGAGCGCATCGACCAGCTTTCGGAGCGGGCCCTGGCGGCCTGGCGGGCGCGCCACGTGGGTTTTGTGTTTCAATTTTACAACTTGATGCCGGTGCTCACGGCGGAGCGCAACGTGGAGCTGCCTTTGCTCTTAACCAATCTTACGAAACGGGAGCGGCGCGAGCACGCGCGCAATGCCCTCGCGGTGGTGGGGCTCAGTCATCGCTTGGAGCACTACCCGCGCACCCTTTCGGGCGGCGAGCAGCAGCGCGTCGGCATTGCCCGGGCGATTGCCTCGGATCCGACCCTGCTGCTTTGCGACGAGCCCACGGGGGACCTTGACCGCAAGTCGGGCGATGAGATTCTCAGTCTGCTGCAAACCCTGAATGAGGAGCAGGGCAAGACCATCATCATGGTCACGCACGACCCGTATGCGAGCGCCCGGGCCAGCCGGACGGTGCACCTAGACAAGGGCCAGCTTGTCGCCGACCAGCCGACATGAAATACCTGACCCTGATCTGGAGCAATCTGCGGAGGCGGCAACTGCGCTCGGTCCTGACGGTGCTTTCCATCTTCGTGGCTTTTCTGCTTTTTGGCTTTCTCTGTGCCATCCGCGAAGCTTTCAGCGCTGGGGTGAAGCTGGCGGATGCGGACCGGCTGATTGTGCGGCACAAGGTGTCCTTGATCGAAACCCTACCGGTCAGCTATGGGGCCCGCCTAGCGTTGCTCCCGGGGGTGCGCCAGGTCACCCACATGACCTGGTTTGGCGGGATTTACCAGAACCCGAAAAACATGTTCGCTAGCTTTGCGGTGGAGGGCGATCGCTTTTTTGCGCTGTATCCAGAGTTTATCTTGCCGCCGGAGCAGCAGGACCGCTGGCAGCAAGTCCGCCACGGCGCCGTGATTGGGCGCAGTCTGGCGGAGCGCTTTCATTGGAAAGTGGGCGACCGCATTCCTCTAACTTCTCCTATTTATGGTCAGCCCGCTTCCCAGCCCGCCTGGGAATTTGAAATTTGCGGCATTTTTGATACCTCGAAAAAAGGCGCGGACACGAGCGGGATGTATTTTCGCTATGATTATTTCGACGAAGCGCGGCCGCGCGGGAAGGGGGCGGTGGGATGGTATATTGTGCGGAGCGAAGCGGCGGTGGGGGCCGACGCGGTGGCGGCGCGGATCGACCGCGAATTTGCCAATTCGCCGTATGAGACCAAAGCGGAGCCGGAGGGGGCCTTTGCGGCTGGCTTTGTGCAGCAGATTGGGGACATTGGGTCCATTTTGATGGCGGTGCTGAGCGCGGTATTTTTCACGATTTTGTTGGTGGCGGGCAACACCATGAGCCAGTCGGTGCGCGAGCGCACCGAGGAGATCGGGGTGCTCAAGGCCCTGGGTTTTCCTGGGGGGCTAGTGCTGCTGTTTGTGCTGGCGGAGTCCTGCTTGATTGCCCTGTTAGGCGGGCTGGCGGGCTTGGGGGCTTCTTGGGGCCTTTTGGCGGCGGGGAATCCGGTGCCGCAGTTGCTTCCGCTTTTGTATGTGCCGGGGGAGGCCCTGGCGCAGGGGGCCCTTATGGCGCTGGGCCTGGGCTTGGTGGCGGGGGTCCTTCCGGCGTGGTATGCCCTGCGATTGCGCACGGCGGAGGCGCTGCGCCGCAATGGCTGATGGGGGGAGGTGGGCGCGGCGCGGTTTTGCCTGCCCTTGTGCCCTGGCTGGGGTTCGCCATGATCGGGGGCATGACCCGCGCTCTTTTGCTTGCCTCCCGCCCCAAGACGCTGCCTGCGGCGGTGGCTCCAGTGGTGTTAGGATCGGCCTTAGCCTGGCGCCTCAGCGGCGGTTTTTCTTGGGGCCTAGCGGCTTGCACTTTGGGGAGCACCCTGGCGATACAGGTGGCGACGAATTACTTCAACGACGCCGTGGACGCGCGCAAAGGGGCGGATACGGCGGCCCGCTTGGGGCCGCAGCGGGTGACGGCGACTGGCCTGGTGCCTTTGTCTGTCGTGCTAGGAGCGGGCTTGGCCATGCTGGGGCTGGCGGTGCTGCTGTCGCTTCCCATGGTGGCGGCGCAAGGTTTGCCCGTGGTGGGGATTGGCTTGGTCTCGCTCTTTTTCAGCTATGGCTACACTGGCGGACCCTTTCCGTTGGCCTACCGCGGGCTGGGGGAACTCTTTGTGTTGCTCTTTTTTGGTTGGGTGGCGGTGGCGGGCACGGTGTTTGTGCAGACGGGCCAGTGGCGGCCGGAGGCGCTGCTGCTGGGGAGTCAGGTTGGCCTGTTGAGCACGGTGCTCATCGCGATCAATAACCTGCGCGACCGGGCGGAGGACGCGGGATCGCATAAGCGGACCCTTGCGGTGCGCTTCGGGGAGCGCTTCGCCAAGGCCGAAATCGCGGCCTGCTGCCTGGGGCCCTATGTCGCCGGGCTGGCCTGGGCGCCTTGGGGTTTTGCGTGGGGCACGGGGCCGACCCTAGCGGCTGCTGGGCTGGGGGTCCTGATTGCCTGGAAGGTGGCCCGCACCGCGCCGGGGCGGGTCTATAACCAATACCTCGCGCTGGCGGCCTTGCACCTGATGCTCTGGTCTGGCCTGATGACGTGGTCTATGTTGCGGTCAACCTAAGCGGCGCGCCGCACTCGTTTTGATGAAGCCTCCCCCGCTCGCCTACTTCCGCTATGGGCTCCGCCTGCGCGGCCCTGCTGGGGGCAACGCGCGCTCCGCCCGGCGCGTCCTCGAGGGCTTCCTGGTGCGGGTGGATGGTGGCTACGCGTCGGTATTGCCTTGGCCGGAACTCGGGGACGCTCCCCTGGAGGAGCAATGGCAGGCCTTTCGCGGCGGCGGCACCACGCCCTTGCTAGAGCGAGCCCGCGCTTGTGCCGCCGTCGACGCGGCGGCGAGGCGGGAGGGTCGCTCGCTATTCTTGGGGCCAAGCTGCGTGCCCCGGAGCCATGCCACGGTCACGGGAAGCGCCGATTTTGTGGCCCTGCGCGCCGAGGGTTTCACGGCGGTCAAGCTGAAGGGCGGAGCCGACTGGCGCGACGTGCTGGGCCGGATGCGCCAGGCGGTGGCGGCGGGCTTGCGCGTCCGCGTGGACTTCAACGGATCGCTCCAGGAGGAGGCCTTTTTGGGATTCGCCCGGGCTGCGGAGGATGTTAGAGAGTGGGTTGATTTCGTGGAAGACCCGCTGCCCTACGACGCGGCGCGCTGGGAGCGGCTGCGGCAGGAATCGGGCTGGCGGCTGGCGCTGGATCGACTGACTGGGGAGGAAGCGGGCGGCTTCGATGTCCGGGTGCTCAAGCCGGCGCTGGAGGCGGTGGCGCGCCGCGCGGGGCCGGTGGTTTTTACGAGCTACATGGACCATCCTTTGGGGCAGGCCTTCGCCGCTTGGGAAGCGGCGCGCTATGGGGAAGGGCAGGAACTAGCAGGATTGCTAACGCATCGACTTTTTGTCGAAGATAGCTTCACGGAGCGCCTCGCGCCGCGGGGTCCGGCGTGGAGCGGCCCAGGCGGCACGGGCCTGGGCTTTGACGATCTGCTGGAGGCTTTGCGGTGGGTTTCGGTGGCGGGGGCTTCCCTAGCTTCTCCAGGCCGGGTGTGGCAGAACCCGCGCGACCCCTTGCCGGAGGGCGGGCCTGCGCTGGTGCCTGGGCAGATTGGATTCGCCACGAGCGGCTCCACCGGCAGTCCTTCGGTGGTGGTGCACACGGAGGGCTCCTTGGACGCCTCGGCTGACAGCGTTAGTGCTTGGCTAGGAGCCCGCGCTGAGGATGTTTGGCTGCGGGTGCTTCCGCTATTTCACGTGGGCGGTTTTCAAATTGAGCGGCGGGCGGCGCGCTCTGGCAGTCGGGTGGTGGTGGACGAAGCGAAGTGGGACCCCGCCCGCCTGCTGGGCCTGGCGCGCGCGGAGGGCGCGACGCTTTTGTCGCTGGTGCCGACGCAACTAGCCGATCTGATGCAGCTAGGAGGTTCCGCTCCGGAATCCCTGCGGGCCGTGGTGGTGGGCGGGGGGGCTTTGGAGGAGGCAGTGGCGGCTAGGGCGCGGCGCCTCGGCTGGCCGCTGCTGGGCAGTTACGGCTCCAGCGAAGCTGCCTCGCAAGTGGCCACGGCCGCCCCCGCCGCCGCGCTGGGCCCGGCCGCGCTGGAGTTGTTGTCGATTTGGGAAGCGCGGGTACAGCCGGACTGCGGCGGGCCTGCGGTTCCAGAGGGCGTTGGCTTGCTGGAATTGCGCGGTCCCGCCCTGGCGGCGGGTCGCTTCGTTTGGACGGGGGAAGCCTGGCATTTTCAGGATCTCGGCGACGCCGACGGCTGGTGGCGCAGTTCCGACCGGGTGGAGCTGGCGGGGCGCACCCTGCGCTTTTCCTGTCGGGCTGACCGCTCCGTTAAGGTGCTCGGGGAGCTGGTGAACCTTGATGCTTTGGAGCAGCAAATTGCCGCCTTGGGCTTGGCCCCGGGGCACTTTGCGATCGCGGCGGTGCCGCACCCTCGCTGCGGCGTGGAGTTAGTGCTAGTGGCGGAGCCTGCGGCTGGCCCGTTGGATGCAGCGCTAGCCCGGCAGGCTGGGCGAGTTCCGCCCTTTGCGATGGTGCGGCGCGCCCTGGAAGTGGGGGCCTTGCCCCGCTCTCCGCTGGGCAAAATCCAGCACCGGGCCCTCGCGGCTTGGCTTAGGGAGCCAATTCCTGGAGTAGCTCCCGCAGGCGCCGCGCCGGCCATTGACCCGGGACGGTAGGCCGGTCCAAATAGCCGTAGTTTAACACCGAACCCAGGCTCGCCAAAAGCAGCCGGGAAACCCGGCCGAGCGGGCCCATGCCCATGGTGGCCAGGGGCAGGGGGGCGGATTCTTGCAGCGCGGCTAGGACTGCCAAGTCCGCGCTGCTGCGCAGGGTGGTGGCGCATTTGAACGCGTCGGCCCCCGCCTGCTGAGCCCGCTCCACCAGGGTCGCCATCGCGGCAAGTTCGGCGGTGCCGGCAAAATCGTGAAACGAAGCCACTACGGGAATCCCCCGCTCCCGGGCGGCTGCGACCACGCCTGCGAGGGTCCCGAAGTGGGCCAACTCCACGTCCACGAGCGAGGCATAGGGCAACAGAGCTTCAAAAATGTCCTTTCGCCCGGCGGCGTCCAGGGCCGCCAAGCCGCCCTCCTCCGGTGCCCGCACCGTGAGCAAAACTGGCAGCGGACAGGCCTGCATCGCTGCCGCCACCGCTCCCAATGATTTTCCGAGGGCTTCGGCGCGAAATTCCACGAGGTCGCAGTGCGCTGCTACTTCCGCCTGTGTCGCCCGCTCTAAAGATGCTGCGTCCATCACGCTGCCCACCACTTGTCCGGCACGGAGACGGCTTGATTTTTGAGGGATCCTATGACTATGCATACGTCGTTTGGCGGATGGCCTGGGTAGGTCGTTGCCAGGTCAGTGATTTAGTAAAGATATGATCGGCCGCCAACA
>CALQKQ020000144.1 GCA_943331195.2 Akkermansia muciniphila
AAAAAACTCCCTGCGACGCATTCCCTCCTTGCCAACCACCCCTCCATCCACCAAAAAACCCCATCCGAAGTGGTGCACTTTGAAGTGATCACAGGTGGTGCATTTTGAAGTGATCGGTGACATTAGGCCTTGGTACCCAGCGGCACGATAAGATATATTATTGTGTAATCCGGTTCCCCCGTGGAATATCCCTCCGGAGGCGGTTTTCCGCGATGGACCACCTTTTCTTCCCAGTGAACCCCACGATCCTGGAGCGCCTCTCTTCTGCTGCCCGCGACCGGCAGCCCGCTGCGTTCAAACTCGCGCAGCAACACCACGCGCCGATCCTTACCTGCTGAAATGCTTCGCATCCCCCAACCTGACAGACCAACAATCCGCCGCACGACTTTTCAGACGGGCAAGGATCAACCGCTTACCATCAACTGCCTGATTTGCGGGTTTAACGTAGCATCGTTATACATTTTAAACTGGTGATAAATTTTGAAATACTGCCTGCCTGCAAGCAGCTCTGCCGACAACTGCATGAGGCATTCTGTTAAGTTTGCCCTCTGCTGCCGGAGGCAAGACAGCTTTCGTCCGCAGGTGTGGCGGTGGACTTCTGCGGCCGTAGTGCGGTTCGCTTCCTCCTCCATGTGATACTCCTTCAGGGCCATGATCGAGAGCCGGTCTAGAATCATACCGGGAGTTTCGGAGTGCATCAGAGCTTTCTCTTCAGGAGCATGAAGCGTTTCAAGAATGGCCGCGTCCATCTGCTCAATGAAGTCGTTCCGTTCCTGGTTGTGGCGGTCGATGGCCCGCTTCGCGCGACGTACAGCCTCGGCACCCAGATCGTCCCTGCGTGCTAGGTCCTCCACATGCCACAGCAGGAAATTTCGCAGATGGTTTTCCTTTACCAATTGTGCGAAACCATGAGTAACAAGGGAGGGTGCGGGCTCGGCCACGTGCCATGCCGCAGTCCACGCCCGCTGGCATTCAATGAATCCACGAAGAGTCTGGAGCATGGGGGCGGAGTTAAATTGAACAAGCTTCAATTGAGTGGAGAACGGTGGCCCATTTTCACATGACCGCCAATCGATGTTTGGGGGTCGGCTGAGCAGGCCGGAAAGTTTCTTCCGTAAGTCGCTTGGACATCCGACCAGCCGGATCATTCTTCAGCGCTTCCTGCACGGAGATCGCTAGTAATTCGGGGGCTCCTTCGGCACGTAGATTTACTGTGAGGACGCCGCTCCGGAGCGGGGCGGGCAGGGACCGGCGAAGTTCCGGCTCCCCTGCCGTTTTCACTAAGCTTACCGCAGCCATTGCTTCTCCCTCGTCAGGAACAAGCGACATTTTGAAGTGCGCTATTTCCGTTCCCGTAACCCGGAGTATGGTCTGGACTCGCTTCGCCAAATCGAGCAGCCACTCGTTCCCGTCAAAAATGGGGGATCCAGTGTTCTCACACGCCTTTCTCGCCCGACCACGTTGTCTTTCATTCATCATTCTCACTTCATATCGGGCATTATACCATCCCAGCATTGCTTCGCCCCTCCCATAGCGTTCATAGTCCACTTCCATCACACTGCGCGTCGTGCCTTCCCTCGTCGTCAAAGCGTCAAAAAGCGGTTGCAGACCGCTCCCGTCCCTGCTTGCCACGGCCATGATTTCTGCCTCAGGGTATTCCCGGGTGAGCGCTTCACGGAGACGCGCCAGTCGGTCCGAGGTGATCACGTCAGTCTTGTTTATCACAATAATCTCCGCCTCTTCCAGTTGTTTGCGGTAGATGTAGTTCACGTCCGGGGAAAACAGCGGCTCCGCCTCCACGCCCAGCGTCTGCATGGCCCGATAGGGATCGACAAGCACTGCGTAAGGAGCCATCTGGAAACCCGTCTGGTAAATTTTCCGGAGCGGCAAGGTCACAGTCGCCACCAAGTCCATGCAGCTCCCCACAGGTTCAGCTAGAAAAATCTCTGGCTGGCTCACTGCGGTCATTCTGCCCAGTGCCTCCACTAGCTTCTCGATCCGGCAGCAAAAACAGCCACCCGCGATCTCCGAGACAGGCAGGTTCAGCTCCTCCAACAGCGCCGTATCCACAAGCCCGGCTGCTTGGTCGTTGGTTATGATCCCCACCCGCTTACCAGCCTGCTGGAGTTTCATGGCGAGACATAGCAGCGTGGTGGTCTTGCCAGCACCAAGGAAACCTCCCACCATAATGAACCGTGGGGGGGCAGTAGTTTTTTCGAGTCTTCGCATTTTTTTAGTTTACAGATTGCCGGCAGCGTGTAAATATGAAAATGTTCATTTCAGGCAATTTACCAACTAGCTAAAAACCTATCCTTATGAATACTCGACGCTCATTTGTTAAGACAAGCGCCGGAGGCCTACTCGCCTTTGGTGCCGGTATCGCGCTCGTGAATGCTTGGGGTGGTAATAGAATTCGTTTTAGCTCATGTAGTTCGTCAGGTGACTGCTTTGTACCGGCGAGTGGAATGGCTGGCTATACTTGGTACGATGCCACTGGCGGTAGCCATACTACAGCGGCACTTGGGCCTGATGCCAACAACGATTGGTGCAAGGCCAATTGTACTGCGGATAATCCCATGTCGGGTGCGCCGGTTCAACAAGCTGGATGGGCCAAATGCGATGGTTTCGGTGTTATGACTTGGTGCCAAGGCTGAAAATCGCCAAAATCCTGCTCGCTCGTAAAACACCAGCCTCGTATTAAAATTTAATTACGACATCGATTTTCTCCTTGGCGGCCCATTAATGCTACCCCCAATATGTTCAGCATCTACCAAGATGGCGGCCGCTTCGCATGTGGTTCAGTGCTTGGTATGCTTGCCTGTCTGCTAGTCGTGCAGTGGTCCGACCATCACCCCCTAGAGCCCCCCCCTTTACAAGAAATCCAACCTGTAAAATTAACTGCTTCATCAACCAACTTCGAAACGGGGAGAAATCAAGATAATGATGATGATTTTTCAAGCAAAAGTTTCAGAGGCTTGGTCGAATTAATCCGCTCATGTTCCGCTGAAGAACGCAAGAATAAGTTGCGCGGAATGCTGGCTCAAGAAAAAACAAAAGGAACTTCTCCTCGAATATGGTGCGAGCTTCTCGCCGCTGGACTCTTGGATTGTCTGGATGAACCTGATTACGCGGCAGGCGTTAGGTTTGCTTGCCGCGAACGACCAGTGCAATTCTACGAAATATTGACCGCCTCCGATAATCAACGCCTCCTCAAAACGGCGCTAGTTGATATGGTTTTGCCACCGCAGCCAAACTTAGCATGGATTGCTCTGTCTTGCTACGCTACTGCGATTGCTAAAACGGATGTAAATGCTCAGCAAGATCACTACCGACGCCTCCGACGGATTGCCAAATCTGTTCCTAAAGATAAATTAGATTCCGCGTTCTCGCAGCTCGCAGTTCGCGATAGCAAAATGATGGATATACTACGCCCGCCATCACTTGAATCCGTTTCTATTGCAAAGGAAGACGCGGATGTGCAACTTGGGGCGGTCCTACGGGAAGAACAGATACGACTTTCGGCCGAATCTGGCCGTATGTCTATTGCTGCGGCTAGTACATATTTGACTAATGCCGAAGAAATTAATGAGTTTGCGAAGGCTCGCTTAGCAAAGAGTGCTCGTAACGCAAAAAACTCCCAACAATTAATGTCAGACATCAACGAGTGGGCGTTAATTGCCAAGCCAGCGGATCTACGTTCGTCAGTTCTTACCGCCGCTGAATCAGTCATCAATGCAGAGGGGGGGCCCACAGAGTTTTTGCTTGCATCCACCTCGCTCGCAGATTACGTTAGAAACGTTTTTGAATCTACTTTGATTGCTGGAATTGCTCGTCGTGATGTGTACTTGGCTTCATTACTGTTATCCCGAATACAGAATCCGTCGTCAGAGTCGATTACCGCACTGATCGAGCAGATTAGAGACGATCCAGAAGCCGCTTATGCCTGGGGTCAAAAATTGCCAGATGGATCAGAACGCGATAAAGTGCTAAATGATTTAGAAGCGCAACTAGATTTTGAAAAGTAATTACACTTGAGTAAAAATGAAAGCTAGTGCAAGATATACTATATACTGGCTCACTGGCGGGTTGTTTGGATTTGCAGTCACAGCGTATAATCTCCAAAGTTTTAATACCAGCCATTTGAAGATGGCTATCTCTCCTAATCGTACCTCTGAGGCCGTAAGGCCCGATTATATAACAGAAGACTTCCCAAGGAACTTAAGCGCCGAAACCATCTCCTCGATTCAATTGCGGATTTCTAAGATATGTGATAGATCAGCGGTGGATATTGCGCGCATTCTTGATCTCTCACCCACAACGGCTGAGTTGGAGACCGCTTGGGTTGAGTTACTGAAGCTAGTTTCCGCAAATGATTACCATCGGGCGATCGCTTTACTGGATTTGTACCCTTGTGACAAAGGAAGGCCGGCGTTCGCTGCAGCGTGCGCTTCAATAATTGCAGCTGGTGGGCCTGCCGGCTTTGCTAAGCTTGCCGATGCGCTAGAAGATCCCAGCTTGGCATTCGCGGGCCTTTATTCATATTCACCAAACATCGTACTTCCGTTTTTTAAAACACTGCTTGAAAACGGGAAAGCTTTTACAACCAACGATTTTGCCCTATATTCCCAGATTTTGGCGAAAAATCCATCAGATCGCGAGGATGGACTGAGGTATTTACTAAATCGCATAGATCTCACAACTGCCTCTTTGGAAACGCTTGGTTCAATCGGTGACTCTGTGGACCAGACCGACCTTGATATAATTTTGGCACGAATTAGCGACCCTGTTTTGCGGTCTAAATTACAGGGAGCATCTGACCGTAACCGAATAATAGCGTCGGCGCTGGATCCTGCCGCCACCCCCTACTCCGCAATCGAGGAATTGAGTTTACTACCAGGAAAATATGAGTACGACGACACCTTAACCGAACTGGTTAGTAGGCGCGCTTTGGTTCACGGTACTGAAAAAGCACTACTGTGGGCGGCAGGAATTGAACACGTTGAACAGAGAGGCCTTGCCGTGGGGGAGTTATTTAAAGGATCTGGTGCACAAAGCCGCTGGTCTCCTTTACTTACAGTGTTTTCCTCATCCAAACTAATGGAAAATCAAATCTTGCTTGACATAGCGGAACACAAAGCAATGTCTGGAACAGACCATTCCCTGGATGCACAGATTGTCGCTCAGATTGAAACCGTGGTTGCGCGAAGTACTAAAGCAGCCGTGATCTGGAACAAATTGCGACCAAGTGTGAGCCCATGATAAGTGCAGTTGCCAAACGAATCAAACGGTCTTGAATCCAAGATGTCCCAGACTTCAGACTGACAACATGTTCTGAGGCAAATGCAAATCAAATTTAATGAAAAAAAGCGGCAGAGGAATAATTATTTCGGGCGGAGGTTACCGCTATATGACGAATGCTTGGCTTGCGCTCAGGCTACTTCGAATGCACGGGTGTAACCTGCCTGCGGAACTTTGGGTCACTACAGAAGAAGTGTTTCCTGAGATGCATCATTGGTTAAATAAAGTGCAGTGCAAGGTGCGAGTTTGCGAAATTCGAGGGCAAAACCAATTATTGCCGAAGGGAACAAGATGGCAATGGATCATAAAACCTTGGGCACTTAAGGAATCACAATTCAGGGAGATTCTATTGTTAGATGCCGACAATTTTCCAGTAAAAAATCCTGAGTATTTGTTTGGAAACCCTGCTTTCGTGCAAACTGGAGCTGTGTTCTGACCAGACGTTCGAGCGACGGCTAAGGAGAATCCCATTTGGCAGGAGATGGGGATATCTTACCGGATGGAACCCGAGGTCGAAAGCGGTCAGATGCTTATAGACACCGTGCGGCATCAGGAACCGCTGGATTTTGCGTTCCAAATGAATTTGGATGCTGAGAAGTTCTATCAATTGATCTGGGGAGACAAGGATACTTTCCGGTTTGCCTTTCACAAATATGGGAGACCATTCGCAATGATCCCTCATCCTCTGCAAATGCTGTGTATTCCGGGCAAACCGTTCGGGGATTTAGGGGTGATGTGTCAGCATGACTTTGATGGAAACCGGTTGTTTCAGCACCGGAACCTAGCAAAGTGGGATTTGCTTGGCCAGAATCCTCGGATTCCGGGTTATCTTTTCGAGGACGAGAGCCGGAAATATTTGGCGGAATTGCGGGCTCTCTGGAATGGGCGGATCAGCTGGACTACTCCGAAGCGGAAGGCTTATATTCCGGAAGTCTGGCGGCTGCGCGACAGTATAATAGGGGGAACGTGGCTGGCAGAGGATCGGAGACCACGGGCCCAGGTGTGCTGCGGGCCGCCGGTGAAATGGAGTGAAGTGCGGGTTTCCAAACCTTGGGGCAAAGAGCTGACTTTTGAAGAGGAGCGGGTCAAGGTTGCGATATCGGGGAATTCGGGAGCCTCTGGTAAAACTGGTGCCTCATATGGAGGCGACACGGCGATGCAGAAGGTACCTATGCTTGATGAGGACCAAGGGTTGCATTCGCAAACTTCAAGCCAAATGGGGGAGGACAAGCATCGTTTGGTCAAACTGCCCCAGCCTTGGCAAGTGGGTCTGAGGCGCATGGAACTGGAATTTGCGGCGGATTCTACTTTAAGCAAAGGTGCCTCACCGCAGGCATACTGGTGGGACCTTGTTCAGGTGAAAAATGAGTGGTGGTTGAAGCTCTCAAACGAGAAAAGCGTGGTGGCGAATCTTCGACGGCGGGAAAATGGAGAGTGGTGGGGAGATTGGGTTGAGCCGAAAGGTAAAAAGCTTGTCATCCGTCGGATGGACCAGTTTTACGGGGCCATCCGTGATGCGGGTCCCCCGCCCGTAAAAGCAATGAAATCAGGCCGTTTGAGCCGTACTGTGGTTCATATGGCCAATCATGCCTTCGGGATCGGAGATGCGATCACAGGCCTCTATACTGCAGCTGGAGCAGCCGAAATGGGTTATAAGGTAGTGTATCACACCCGATACCCCCGATGGTTGGCGCGGGCATCTCATCCCAACCTGACAATTACGGATGAGGAGCCTCCTAAGGGAACTCCCGACATGGATACCGATCACTCGGAGCAATTGCGCTACTCGAGGGATAAGGTCCGGTGGTATGCTGGACGTGTGGCTGGGGCCTTACCGGTATGGAATGGAGCGAGGCCCGTCATTGACAGGGAAGTCCGCTTGCCGCGGGTGGATTTTCCGCGCTACGTGGTAATTTCACCGTTTGCCGCATGGGAGTCGCGCGACTGGCCGGAGATGCACTGGCGCCGGCTGGCGCATCTGCTGCGCGAGAGTGGGCGGGAAATGATCGTGATCGGAATGGAGAAAGAGGAGGAACGAATCGCCCGAACCTTTGACAAAAGTTTTGCCTACTGGGCTATAAAGAAAGACGACAGCTGGGTGGAATGGGTGACCGACCTGATGCTTGGAGCCGAAGCCGTTCTCGGGTTGGACAGTGGGATGATTCACATGGCCGGTCTGCTGGGCGTACCTTCGGTCAGCATTCACGCACATCTGCCACCTGAGTTCCTGTTTTCTTGTGCGCCCAGCGTGCGGAGCGCCGGGGCTCAGACGGCATGCTCGTATTGCCGGTGGCAGGAAGACCGGGGATTCAATGAGGGCTGCAACTCAGCCTGCTCGGCTCTTGCGACGGTGGGACCGGAGCGGGTCATGGAGGAATTGGCGAACTCCTTACAATTAAGGGGATTGAACACCTAGTTTGGCGTCAAGGAACGTTATCACGTCCATATATTCAGACCCAGCTTTTCTCAGGATTCAGCTTTCTGATAAAGACAATGACCGACCAAACAATGGCGGTGACTGCCTGACTGAACAAAACCGAATGACTGAGTTTTTCGCTGCTTATACGTAAGCGGTGCGCGAGGTGCCGTCGTCTTTGAGTTGATTGGGGATGACCGATCAGGCGTAAGCGGTGCGCGCAGTGCCGTCTGGAATGGATGGCGTCCGTGTGAGAACTTGGGAATGCTCTCACATCTATGCACGAGACCAGTTTGATATTGAAACAGGATGTGATGGGCCGGGTGCGGGTCACCGCTGAGCGGCGCGCTGAGGTGGTGGCGGAGTTCCAGCGCAGCGGGCTTTCGGGTTATCGTTTTGCGCGGCTGGCCGGGGTGAAGTATCCGACCTTCATGGGGTGGGTACAGCGGGCCACCCAGGAAGGTCCGGGTCTATCCGAG
>CALQKQ020000145.1 GCA_943331195.2 Akkermansia muciniphila
ACGGGCTTGTTGGTATCGGCGGTGTTGTTGACGTTGCCGAGGCCGACCATGGCGGCAGTGATGCCGTTGACGGTGCCGGTGAAGCTGGGGCTTTCTAGATTGGCTTTTTGGGCATCGTTGCCGTTGAGCTTGTTGATGGCTGTTAGGATCGAATCCGTGGAACTAAGGGTTCCGGCCTCCGAGACATAGCCGGTCAGGGCCTTGCCGGTCACGGTGGCGGCGGAAATCGCGGTCGCGCTTTGGGTGCCGGTGACGTCGCCGGTGAGGGCGCCGGTGAAACTGGCGGCGCTGCCGGTGACATTGCCCGTGACATTGCCGGTGAGCGGTCCGCTGAAGGTGCCGCTGGTGGTGCCGCTGAAGGTGGGGCTTGCGAGGGGCGCTTTGAGCGAGAGCGCGTTGGTGATGGTGGAGGCGTAGGAGGCGTCGTTGTTGAGGGCGACGGCCAGTTCATTCAGCGTCTCCAAAGCGGCCGGGGCTGCGCCGACGACGCTTTGAATGGCGGACTGGACGAATTGGGTGGTGGCGATCTGGTTGTTGTTGGTACCGGCAGCGGCGGTGGTGGCTAAGGGCACGCCAGTGAAGGTCGGGCTGGCCGAATTGGCTTTTAAAAGCACGTTGCCGTTGAGTTTTTTGAAACCCGTTAGGATCGAGTCTGTGGCAGCCAGGGTTCCCGCGACTGAGGTATAGCCGGTCAAGAGCTTGCCGGTGACGGTGGCGGCGGAAATCGCGGTCGCGCCTTGGGTGCCGGTGACGTCGCCGACGAGGGAGCCGGTGAAACTGGCGGCGCTGCCGGTGACATTGCCGGTGAGGGGGCCGCTGAAGGTGCCGCTGACGGTTCCGGTGAAGGTCGGGCTTGCCAGGGGGGCCTTGAGATCGAGGGCGGATTGCTGCGCCGTGGAGACGGGCTTGTCCGCATCGGCGGTATTGTTCACGCTGCCGAGTCCCACCATGGAGGCGGTGATGCCGCTGACGGTTCCGGTGAAGGTCGGGCTCTCCAGGTTGGCTTTGAGTCCGTTATTGCCGTTCAGCTTGTTGAGGGCACTTAGGATGGTGTCGGAGGCGCTGAGGGTTCCAGGGGCCGAGAGGAAACCGGTTAGAGCTTTGTTGGTTACGGTGGTGGCGGCAATCGCGGTGGTGCCTTGCTTGCCGGTGACATCGCCGAGGAGGGAGCCGGTGAAATTGGTGGCGGTGGTCGCGGTGGTGGCGCTGCTTGCGGTGGTGGCGACGGTGGCCATGGCCGCATAGGGGACGGCGGCGAGACGTTGATCGGGGGTGATGATCTGGAAACCATTGGTGCCGTCGTTGAACCAAATGCGCAGCCGCAAGTCGCCGGTTTCAAAGATCGTGGTGGAGAGGCCGAGGGTGGCCATGTTGGCGAGGGTGGTATCGCCGAGGAGCAGGGAATATAGGCCCTTGGTGACGGTCAGTTGGACGGCGGCGGTGGGTTCGCTGCCGGCCACGCTGGTGCTATCGTTGCTCCAGTGGGTCACCGTGCCGGTGCCATTGACCAGGGCAAACTTGAAGTAGCCGGTGCCTTCAAAGTTGACCCCATCGACGGCGATGCGACCCTGAAAATTGAGCAACTGCGGCGGAATAGCGGCCTCGGCCGTGAGCGCGCCGAGCCAGAGGCTCAGGCTCAGCACGAGGAATCGAGAGAAAAAAGCAGTCATAGGGGCGACGGAAGGGGTGGCAAAGTGGTGGGCAGGCGGCCCGCAGAAACCCGGGAAACCGTGACCGGAGGCGTGGGCGCTTCAGGCGCGCCGGGACGGAAACCGCCCCCGCTGGCGGCAGCGTAAAGGAGCGGAGTGCTCTTGCTGAAGAAGATCTGCAGGCGGCCGGTGCGGGCCCGCAGAGAGGAGACCTCGGAGGGTTCAAAAGCGAACCACGCGGGAGCCTCAGGAATGGGGGTCACGGCATCGGCCGCCACGAGGCGGAAGGCGTTGGCGTCGCGCAGCTCGCGGAGCAATTCGGGCGAGGCTTTCACGACCAGGAAACTCTGCCAGCGGGGGATGCCGTCCTCGCCAGTCCACTCCCGGCGCATCGCGTTCACGATGTGGTCGGCCGCCGAGGGGCTCCTCCAAAAGGTGCGCTGGAAAATGTTGATGCTATCCGGGATATGCATCGGCGTCCTTGCAGCTTCCGCAGCCACGGGGGCCACAGGGGCCAAGAAGGCGGCGGCGGCGGGCGGTGCCTGGCGGTGGGCCCCGGAAAGCCAAGCGCCGAGGACCGCCAGGCCGAGCAAGGCGAGCTGGATGAAGAAGCCCCTTTTCATTAGTTGCCGGAGTGTGAGTAGGTGCGCAGGAAGAGCTGGATGTCCTGCACGCTGGCGGCGAAACGGCTCAGGCCGGTCTGCTCATCCTTCAGCAGGCTGTAGGCTGGGATCACGATCTTCCATCGGCTGTTCCAAACGCTGCGGCCGATCAGGCGGGTGTTGGTGAATTCCTGGGGCACGCTGCCATAGAACATGGTGGCGTCGGCCACGGGACGGAAGGCTTGGTGCTTGCGGAGGATCCAGGGTTGTTCGGTGAGGGTGCCGCTAGCGTCGAAGAACTGGGTATTGTTGAAGGCGGTGGCGCCCAAGTTGAAGGGCAGGGGGAGGGCCTGGTCCTGCACTGTCCAGGTGCGCACGGTGTTGGTGTCGCCGAGCGGCGGTGCCAGCATGCTATCGTTGCCGCAGGGGATCAGATAGACATACGGCGTGGCCCCCAGGGTGTTAGCGCTGGTGCTGTCGGCCCCGCCGGAACCGGCCTGGCCGGTGGCATAACTGTCCATGCCAAGATATCCTGGCAGGGCGATGCCCACGCTGTAGATCTTGGTGGCGAAGTCGCTCGGGGTGTAGTTGTGGTCGCCCGCTCCGTAGTCCAGCCCGAAGAAATTGAGGCCGTGTTGGATGGTGCTGCTGAAGGAGATGATGATCCCCGGCACCGCCGTGCCGTCGGGCTTGGCGATGTTGCGGCAATGCCGGGCCACGTCGCTGTCGGCGGCCACGTTGGCCACCATGTGTTGTTCAAGGGTCTGCTGCCAGGCATCGTCGTCGGCGGTGCTGGTGGGGTCGCTGGTGAGCCGGAATAATTCTGCGCGCAGCGAGAAGACGGTGCCGTATTGGTCCGGGTTGTTGATGCCGAGGCGGCCCTTGGCCACGGAGAAATCGGCGTTGAGCTGGGCCAGGGTGCCGGCGAGACCGGGGTCTCCCAGGGTGCTGGTGGTGGCCTGCGGGGTGCCGCCGCTCAGATCGCCCAGGGAGCGCGAGGCCACGATCTTGTCGAAGATGGCTTGGCCGGCGCTGCTGCCTAGCAGGCCAGTTTCATAATCGTAGCTCTTGGCAGAGAGATAGCTATAGCGGCTCGCGAGGTCGAAGAGGCTGCGGTATTGCGCCAGCGATTCGTCGCGGAAGACGCGGAAGGTGAGGTCCTTGGTGCGGTATCCCTGAATCACCGCCGCGGCCCGCTTTCGGAAAGTCTCGCGCTCTTTGAGCACCCGCAGGCCCTTAGCGATGACCGCCCGGACGCGCTCGTTGGCTTGCTGATAGGCGGCTCCCACCAAGTTGATAGATGAGAGCATCCCGGTCATTTCGCGATACTTTTGCTCCACCTCATAGGCGAGCTGGACCGCTTCGAGGCTGTATTCCTTGGCGGTGATGGCCCGCTCCAGATCCATGGCGCTTTTCTCGATCGACACCCCGACACTGCGGGCGATGACGTTGTTGGCGAAGGTCACCCCGGCCAACACCCCCTCACCAATCTTGCCAACGGACACGGTACCCCCGCGCACCGCCGAGAAGGCATCATTGGCAAGTCCAACGACCGTTGGAATCGCTTCGGCGATGGCGGTGGTCGTACCCTCCAGATACTCGGACAACATCGCGGAATATTCACCAATGGTTTCGGCAGCCGCCACCACGCCCAGCCTGGTCTTGATGATGGCCTCCTTCTGCTCGCGATAGTCGACCTGATTGGCATGATTGGCGATGGTTTCCATCACTAGCAGGGCTTCGCGTTGGAAATCCCGGTTCACATCGGTGATCGCGTCGGTGGCGTCCTTGAGATTGAGATAGGCGATATGGGCCTCCATGAGCGCGCTTTGGAGTTCGCCGGTCTCGGCGCGCGTGCCCATGCCGCCCGTGCGGTAGCTGTCGGAATACTGGATGAACTGGTTGGGGTCGATGGTCACCTCCTGGGTCTTCACATGGCGCCACCATTGGCTCTCCTTCAGAATATCTTGAACGGACATGCCGGTGAAATCATCGATCGCGGTGGGGGTGGTGACCTTCATCTCCACGGTCTGGCTCAGCATGGTGGCTTCCATTCCCTGCCGGTCCTTTTGGAGATTGGCGAAGGGGCGGTCCACCACGAACCAGTTGATCAGGTCAGGGCCGTCATACTCCTGGGTATAGATCTTGCCAGCTCCGATATCACCCGAGTAAGGCTGGCCATAGATCTCGATCAACTGCGTCTGATAGGCGGATTCCTGACTGACAATGGCGGTATTGTAATCATCCAGGGTATTCTGCTGGCTGCGCAGGGAGGCGCTCATTTTCCCGGCCTGTTGGAAGGCGCCGGAGGCGTTATTGAGGGCGGTGAGGGCCCGTCCGTAGACCTGCTCGTAGTGGGAAGTTCCAGCCTTGATTTGGTCAGGGGAAATGTCGAAGGCCACGGCCCCTGAGCTGAGCCCGAGCGGATTGAGATGGGCATCGGCATTGTCCATGGTGGTCTGCAGGTTGAGGGCCAGGGCCTCCAGTTCGCCGAGTTCGGGGACGGTGGTGCGGTCGATCTTCTGCACCCCCGTGTGGTGGGCGTCATCAACGGGGAGGATGGCATTGGCCATGGCCCAGTGGAAGAGATTGCCTTGGGCCGAACGGCTCTCGGTCTCATCAAGCGCCCAACCTTCCTCATCATCGGAGAACTGAGTCCAGCCGCTCGCGGCATCGTCGCGGTAGTTTTTGCGGAAGAGCAGCTCGCTCATCTGTTGGGCGCTCTTGCCCAAAGCCGCGGCCGCTGCCGCAAACTTGCGCTCATCTTGGTAGTCGATCGTAATCGGCTGGCCGAACACGGTGACGGCTTCGGCGCGCGGGGTCCAGGTGAAGTTAGGATTGTTGAGGAGGCGGTAGTAGTTGGTGAGGGCGGTCAGGTAATGGCCGTAGGCGTCGCCGTGGCCTTGGGGGAACATGAGTTGGGCGTCGGCTTCGTCGACCACGCCATTGGCGGTGCTTTGCCCGGATTTTTCTTTGATGTTATAGTTGGTGGCATACATCGATTCCCCGCTGTTGATGCCGCCGGTGTAGTTCCAGTAGAGGCGGTTGTAGGCGGGGGCGGTCATGACGCCGGGGCTGACGCTGTTGTCGCGACCGCGGAGCAGGGCGAGTTCTTCGTCGAGGGAGCTGGCCACTTGGCCCTCGAAACTGAAGCGGCTGGTGTTCACCGAGCCGTCATCCAGGGAGATGGTGGGGTTAGCGGCATCGGCGTAGGCCTCGTTGCCCACGATCATATAGAGGTCGTTCAAATAACCGGCGGCGAGGAGCAGGGCGTTGTTGGTGTCGGGGTCATTGGTATTGGCGTCAATGCTCATGGACTTGGCGCGATTGAGCACGGTCTCGTAGGTCTCGATGAGGCCCACGCTATTCACGTTATCCAAAGTTAGGGCGATGTTGCCCTCCCAGCGCTTGCCGGCCTGAGTCAACATGCTGACGTCGGTGTTGACGGCATTGTTGTAGAGGTCCTTAACCCGTTGCGAGAAGGGGTTGATCCCGGCGAGGACGCGCTTGATCCAGCCTTCATTGAACTGGGCGGGCATCCAGCGCGACCAGGGGGTGCCGAGGACGTTGTTGGCGCTGGCCTTGGGACGATAGCGCAGGGTAAACCAGCGGTCGTTGAGCACAAACTGCGGCCCACCGAAGGGATTGAGCACATTGCCGCCGATGATGGCGGTGTTGTTGTTGATGGCATCGACGCCGGTGGTGGAGTTGTAGTCGCCGGGCAGTTGCCAGTCCGAACCACTACTGGTCACGAGATCGGTCTCCACGGCGGCTTCCACCTTGAAATTGACCACCGAAGAACCGTTAGGGTCATTGGAGGTGAAGAGCGCTACTTCGATGGTGTTCATGGACTGGTTGAAGTAACTGGAGTCGAGGCTGAACTGCTGGGTGAGGGCGTTGGCGGAGAGGCCGGTTCCGGCATTGGTGAGGGCGATGGGAGAGTTGGAGACGTTGCTGGCCAGGGCGGCCACGCCGTTGACGTAGAGCACGAAGCCGTCGTTTCCGCCTAGGCTGGCGCTGAAGATAATCTTGGCAGGGACTCCGGAGGTGAAGTCGACGCCCGCCGTGGATTTGAGCACGGCCCCGGGGAAGCCGGCGGCGGCTTCCTCATCGGTGTAGGTGGAAGTGACGAACGTTAACTGGGCGGTGCTGGTGGGGGCTTGAGAGAGGGTGAACAGGGTGCTGCTCACCACCTTGAGGACGGTGGCGCTGCCGCTTAGACTGTCGCCGGTGACCACCATGCCTGGCTCGATAGTGGCGGTGGAGGAGATACTCACGTCGGTGGCGGACACGATGTTGGGCGAGGTGCCGCTGATGCTAGTGTTGCCGATGCTGATGGGCGTCAATGCATTCACGGACTTGGCCGCAGGGCGCAGGTTGAGGGTGTATGGCAGGGTGACGGTGCGCCCCGAAAGCAACGCGCTATATTGGTCTGCGGTGGGAAGCGCGGCCCCGGGATCCGCGTAGACTTGCCACGTGGCCCCGGTGCCTATCTTCGTGGTGAGGTAGCTGCGATAGACTTGAGGCTGGCTTGGCCAACCGCTGGTGTAGCGCCAATCAAACTCGTAGTCCGCCGGATTGGCGGCGAAGTCGGCGCTGTGCCGCAGAGTGGTCTGTTCATCGAGCGGATTGCTTGACTGAATCACCTTGAGGTCGCCGGTGTAGAGGCGCGAGGCCACCTTGATGACCTGGACCTGCACGGGATCTCCCTCGGGGGTGAAGGCATTGCCGTTGCCGAAGATGAGAGTGACATAACCGGCCCCCTTGCCTAGGGCGGTGAGCGCATAGCTGTCCACGGCAGTGTCCGGGTTAGAAACAGTGGCTAGGGTGCTTGTGCCGACGTTGCTAGAGGTCGACACGATATAGGAGCCCAGTTTGCTGCTGTTCTCGGCAAAGGTCTCCACCTTCGTGGTCAGCCCATCAATGGCCGCGTTCCAGGCCGTCTTGGCCGCGTCGCTGGTGGGCACCAGGTCCTTGAGACTGGTCACCTCCGCCGCCGACAGCACATTGAGATCGAAGTAATCATCCCCGGCCACCTCGTCGTGGAAGACGCCTTTGAGAACCAGGGTGCCCTTGGTGCCGCGCAGCGGATCCAGGTAAAAGCGCTGCACCAGCGAGGGCGACAGCGTTTGGAAGTAGGTTTTCCCTTGATAGGAATTGGTCGTGATCGAGCCCGGGATAGCGGCGAGGCCGGTGTCGCTGAGGGCATAGGTCTTTTCGCGGGTGGGGTCGAATAGGGTCACGCTGGCCTTGGCAGTGAGGGAGTTAGCGGTGTCCTTGGCGATGGATTGCTGGTAGAAGACCTGGGCGCTGGCCTGGCCGCGCACCTGGGGCAAGCCGTGGGTGGGAAGTGCTAGGGTTTCGCCGACGGCAAGTTCCGGGGCGGCGGTGGGCCAGGCGGGTTTGTAAACGAGGGCCAGGGGCTGGTCGGACGAACCGTTGTCGATGGACGCCAGGTTGAGGGTGGTTCCGGAGCGGGAGGCATCGCGCAGGAAGGGCAGAATGGTGTTCGCGGCTGGCTGGGTGGTGGCGCCGGGCAGGAAGAACCCGTCCTGGCTCAGGTAATAACACTTCAGGGTAAAAGCCGGCACGAAGGTCCAATCCCGGGCGCTGCCGGTGGCTACGGTCTGCGAGAGCACCAAAGTCGTGCCGTTGGTGATGCTGGCAATGGTGGCGGTGCCGGTGATGCCGGTGCCGGTCACGGCCATGCCGGCGGCGAGGCCGGTGGTGCTGGCTAGGGTGACAGTGCTGGTGCCGTTGGGGGTGCAGCTTTTGGTTTGCGAGGCCACATCGTGCGGGCCGCGGTGGATCCAGGTGAAGCCCTTGCGGTCCTTGAAGGTGAAGCCCTTGTAGGCGGCCTCGCTTTGGGTGGCGGTATTGGCGGGGGCATCCGCGCCGACGATTTCGATGTCCTTGGCGGTG
>CALQKQ020000146.1 GCA_943331195.2 Akkermansia muciniphila
GGGGGGAGGACGGCGCGCTGGGGGAGGGCGCTGGAGAGCCTGGCGTCGCTAGGGCTGCTTTCCGAGGGCTGGGCCTGGCTGGAGCGGCGCGAGGAGGAGGAACTGGAGCGGCGGCGGCGACCGGAGCGGGTTTCGCTGGAGCGGGTTTCGCTGGAGCGGGAGAGGCGCTCCATCATTTCTTCGAGGGAAACGGGGGCTTCCTCTGGGGGAGGAGGGGGGAGGCGGTGGGAGGGCAGGGGGGTGCCGCGGGGGGCGTCCGGCTCCGGTGGGTAAGGGGAGGGGGAATCACTCACAGGGCTGGACCGCCGCAGCGGGGGGAGGGTTTTTAGGGGCCGGGGGGAGCCGCGGCGGCTTGTTCGGCGGCGGCGGCGGCTTCTTTGATGCCGACGCCGGAGGGGTCGATGACTTTGACGGTGACGAAGTAGATGGCGGCCTTGCGTGAGACCTGAGTGACTTCGCTGCGGAAGAGGCGGCCGATGAAGGGGAGGTCGCCGAGGAGGGGGACCTTGTCGTTGAGGGTTTCGTATTTGCTATCGCTGAGTCCGCCGATGGTGATGGTTTCGCCGTCGTAGATTTGGACTTGGGCGGATTCGTTGATGGCGGAGAAGACGGGCTGGAAGATATTGTTGTCGGTGAGGACTTGGCCGCCGGAGGAGATGGGGGTGCCGAAATTGATGAAGCCGTCGAATTCGCGGAAGACGACGGAGAGGTTGAGGTCGACGGTGGAGCCGTCATCGCCGACGGTGGCTTCGACTTCGATGCTGGAGCCGGTGTCTTTGTCTTCGAAGGACTGCGGGGTGGTGGGGGTGACGGGCGGGGTGGCGTTGCTGGGGAGCTGGATGATTTCGCCGGTGTCGATGTCTTGGAAGATGGGCCCGCCGGTCATGGTCTGGGGGATTTGGGGCGGGTCGAATTCGGTGGGGTAGCGGATGGTGCGGAGGGAGGCGGCGCTGGCGCGTTGACCGGCTTTGAGGATGATGGTTTGGCCGATGGAGAGGTCGAGGCCGGATTTTTGGTCGAGGCCGCGGAGGATGCCTTGGAATTGAGGGGAGGTGAAGACGCCGGCGGTGGAGAGGATGCCAGGGCTGCGGTTGCCGCCGGTGCGGGCGTTGGCGGCGCCGTTGGCGATGAGGTCGTCGATGGTGGGATTGGCCTTGAGGTCGAAGGCGCCGCGGAGTCCGGCGGTGACGGGATAATTGCCGATGGGGCCGTTGGCGTTGCGGATGGCGAAGTCGGCGGGGTTGCCGGCGTTGGGGCTATTGCCGGGGGTGCCGCCGGCGGCGAAGACGCCGTTGGGGCCGACTTGAGAGGCGCCGAGGAGCCAGTCGTAGCCGAGTTCTTGGAGGCGTTTTTGTTCGGCTTTGAGGAGGACGACGGTGACTTTGACTTGGCGCTGGGTTTTGTCGGTGGTGCTGTCGACGACGGTTTGGACGAGGTCGAGATTTTCCTCGGAATTGCGGACGATGAGCTGGTTTGAGCCGGCGGAGTAGTCGGCGGAGGTGCCTTCGGGGAAGGCGACGCCGTTTTGGATGAGCCAATCTTTGGCGGAGAGGCGGGAGATTTTGAGACCGGAGTCGAGTTTGGCATCGCCGTTGCCGGCGAAGGGGTCGGTGGCGGAACCGGCGTCGACGCTGGAGCTGCCGGCGCGGCTGAGGAAGCCTGGGGGGACGCGGAAGGTGCGGGAGACGATGCGGGAGCCGAGGCCGAGGGGAGCGACGGTGATGGTGTTGCCTTCGACGCTGAGGCGGGTTCCGGTGAGGTCGGCGAGGGCGCGGAGGGTGTCGCCGAGGCTGGAATTGCGGAGGTCGAGGGTGACGGTTTTGAAATCGCCGAGGGCTTTGGAGCCTGGGTTGAAGACGATGTTGACGCCCTTGAGGTTGGGGTCGGGCTCGGCGGTGTCGAGTTCGATGGTTTTTTTGGCGAGGTAGGCGAGCGCTTCCTGGATGGGGCTGTCGGACATGGCGACGCGGTCCAGGAGGAGGGACTGCATTTTGAGCCTCGCGGGGGAGGAGGATTCTCCGCCGGTGAGGGATTGGCCGGAGCCGAGGGTGTCGGCGAGGGGGCGGGCGCTGGCGGGGACGCTGGTTTCCCATTGGCGATCGACCTGGTTGAGTTGGGCGATGCGGGTGTGGTCGCGGGCGGCGCGGAGGTGGTCGTTGAGGGATTTTTCGGTTTGCTCTAAGCCGCGGCGGGCGGCGACATTGGAGTCGTCGACGGCGAGGATTTGATTATAGGCTTGCTGGGCGGCGCGGTAGTCGGCGATGGCGACCATGCCTTCGGCGAGGCGGAAGAGGTCGCGGATTTTTTTGGTGGCGGAGGCGTGGTTGGGGGACTGAGCGGGGTTGAAGTGGTCGGGGTCGTCGAGTTGGCGGAGGAGGTCCTGGGCGGGTTTGAAGCCTGGGGCGGCGTTTTCGTTGAGGGCGGCCTGAAGGGTTTGGCGGGCGCGGTCGAGTTCGCCGTTTTGGGCGAGTTCTTGGGCGTAGGAGACGGAGGCTTGGGCGAATTTTTGGGCGAGGGGAGCGCGCGTGGGGGCGAGGGCGGCGGCGGCGGGGGGGAGGCGGTCGAGGGCGGCGCGGTAGCGGTTGACGGCTTCGGCGGAGCGGCCCGCGGCGGCGGCGGCATCGCCTTCGGCGGCGAGGTTTTCGGCTTCTTGAGCGAGGCTCTGGCGGCGTTGGGTTTCGCGTTGGGCGGAATCCTGCTTAGCTGGGGCGAGGCCGGGTAAGGCGAGGAGCGCGGCGAGGGGGAGCAGGCGGGTGGCCAAGCGGGGCACGGAGAGCAGTCTCAAGCGGTGAGGCATGGGAATTCGAGAGGGATCGGGAGAAAAGGAAGGCAGGGCCCAGGGGGGATCCCGGGCAGCACAGGCTTATGCTTAGCCGGAGGCTGGGGGGTTTGTAACGGGAAAATTTGGTTTTTTTTGCTTGAACGGTTCCTTCTGATTTTCTGAGGTGGGGCGGCGAATCAGGTCCAGTGGGTGAGGGCGGCGACGGTGGGGGCGTCGAGGCGGCGGACGAGGGCGGCGGTGAGGCGGACGGCGCTGAGGTAGTCTTCTAAGTGAATGAGGCTGTTGTGGCTGTGGATGTAGCGGGCTGGGGTGCCGAGGACGAGGCAGGGGACGCCGCGGTGGTGGAGCTGGAGGGATTTGGCGTCGGTGCCGCCGCTGCGGCGGACGGCGACTTGGTGGGGGATGCCGTTGGCCTGGGCGGTGTCTATGGCGAGGTCGGCGAGGCGACGGCTCATGAGGGCGCTGGGGTCGAGGAGGCGGATTTGGACGCCGCCGCCGAGGATTCCTTGGCTGTCGTCTGGGGGGAGGCCTGGGGTGTCGTCGGCGGGGGTGCCTTCGAGGATGAGGGCGACGTCGGGGCGGGTGAGGGTGGCGAGGGTGACGGCGCCGCGGCAGCCGACTTCTTCTTGGACGCTGCCGGCGGCGATCAACTGGCAGGGGAGGGGCTGCTGGCGGAGCAGCTGCATGGTTTGCACGGCGGCGGCGACGCCGCAGCGGTTGTCGAAGGCTTTGGCGAGGAAGCGGGTGCCGCCGGCGAGGGGGGTGAAGGCGCTGTCGGGGGCGACGGCATCGCCGAGGGCGACGCCGAGGGCTTCGGCTTCGGCGCGGCTGGAGGCGCCGATGTCGACGTAGAGTTGGTCGAGGGGGAGCAGTTTATCTTTGGCGGCCTCGCCGAGGAAGTGAGGAGGGGTGGAGCCGATGACGCCGAGGATTTCGCGGCCGGAGCGGGTGAGGATGCGGAGGCGCTGGGCGAGGAGGGTGTGGGTCCACCAGCCGCCGAGGGGGACGAGTTTGAGGAAGCCCTTGGGGGTGATGTTTTGTACGGCGAAGCCGACTTCGTCGAAGTGGCTGGCGACGAGGACGCGGGGGCCGGGATCGGGGCGCTCGACGGCGGCGCTGCCGAGTTGGTCAGTGTGGATGTGGCCGTGGTCGGCGAGTTCGCGCAGGAAGATGCGGCGGACGGCGTCTTCGGCACCGGGGACGCCGTGGGCTTCGGTGAGTTCGCGGAGGAGGCGGAGGGCGTCGGAGGTGAGGTCGGGGAGAGACATGGGGGGAGGGAAGTCCCCCTGATGGGCGCGTGTGGGGGGCGGGGAGGGGCTGGGAAGAGCTGGGGATTAGCGCAGAGCGAGGGAGGGAGGGGCGCTAGGCGCCGAGGAGGAGGCGGCTGGGCTGTTCGATGCAGTCTTTGATGCGGAGGAGGAAGGTGACGGCTTCTTTGCCGTCGATTTGGCGGTGGTCGTAGCTGAGGGCGAGATACATCATGGGGCGGATTTCGACCTTGCCGTTTATGGCGACGGGGCGCTGCTGGATGGTGTGCATGCCGAGGATGGCGCTTTGGGGGGGGTTGAGAATGGGGGTGCTGAGAAGGCTGCCGTAGACGCCGCCGTTGGAGATGGTGAAGACGCCGCCTTGGAGTTCGTCGATGGTGATTTTGCCTTCTTTGGCGCGCACGGCGTATTTTCCGATGGCTTGTTCTAACTCGGCGAAGGATTTTTGGTCGGCGTCGCGCAGGACGGGGACGACGAGGCCGCGTTCGGTGCCGACGGCGACGCCGATGTCGTAGAAGTGGTTGGTGACGACGTCGTCGCCTTCGATGCGGCCGTTGACGGTGGGCACGGTTTTGAGGGCTTCGACGACGGCTTTGATGAAGAAGGACATGAAGCCGAGTTTGACGCCGTGGCGGGCGACGAAGCCGTCCTGGAGGAGCTTGCGAAGGTTCATGACTTCGGTCATGTCGACTTCGTTAAACGTGGTGAGGATGGCGGCGGTATGCTGGGCGTTGACGAGGTGGGTGGCGATTTTGCGGCGCAGGGGGGACATGCGCTGGCGGCTGGTGCGGCCGGCGGATGGGACTGATGGGACGGCGGCAGGGGTGGCGGCTGGGGCGGCGGCTGGAGCTGGAGCAAGAGCGGCTGGGGCTGGGGCTGGGGCTGGGGCTGGAGCAGCGGAGGCGGCGGCTGGGGCAGGGGCAGGGGCAGCAGCGGCGGCGACTGGAGCTGGAGCAGCAGGGGCGGCGGGAGCGGCGGCGTTTTCGGCGATGGAGCCGATGACGGCACCGATTTTGACTTCTTCGCCTGGTTGGGCGGAGATGGAGAGGATGCCGGAGGCTTCGGCGGTGATTTCGGTGGAGACTTTGTCGGTATCAACCGTGACCAGGAGGTCGCCGACCTTGACTGGGGCGCCGTTGGCGACGTGCCAGGAGGAGATCACGGCGGAGGTGATGGATTCGCCGACGGAGGGGACGGTGATGGGGGAGGACATGGGCGGAGAGCTTTTTTTGGGGGGAGGAGGGGAGAGGGGTGTTTAGGCCTCGAAGGCGGCTTGGACGAGTTGTTTTTGCTCGGCTTTGTGGAGGGTGAGGGATCCGACGGCGGGGCTGGCGGCGCGCTTGCGGCCGGCGTAGTGGAGGGGGGTGCCGGAGAGGCGTTCGAGGCGCCAGTTGAGGTGAGCCCAGGCGCCCATGTTCTTGGGTTCTTCTTGGCACCAGACCCATTTTTTCTTGGCCTTGGGGTAACGGGCGGTGATTTTTTGGAGGAGGTCCTCGTGGAAGGGGTAGAGTTGTTCGATGCGGATGATGGCGGTGGTTTTGTCCTGGACTTCGTCGCGGTGCTCTAGGATATCGTAGTAGACTTTGCCGGAGCAGAAAATGAGGCGGGTGATGCGGGAGGGGTCGGAGGGGAGTGCGGAGTCGTCGAGGATTTCCTGGAAGGAGGTGCCGGTGGTGAAGTCGGCCTCTTGGGAGACGGCTTCTTCTTTGCGCAGGAGGCTCTTGGGGGTCATGATGACGAGCGGCTTGCGGAAGGGGCGGGCCATCTGGCGGCGCAGCAGGTGGAAGTACTGGGCGGGGGTGGTGAGGTTGCAGACCTGGATATTTTGTTCGGCGCAGAGTTGGAGGAAGCGTTCGAGGCGGGCGCTGGAGTGCTCGGGGCCCTGGCCTTCATAGCCGTGGGGGAGGAGGAGGACGATGCCGGAGGGTTTTTGCCATTTGGATTCGGCGGGGACGATGAACTGGTCGATCATGACTTGGGCACCGTTGCCGAAGTCGCCGAATTGGGCTTCCCAGAGGATGAGCATGTCTGGGGCCATGAGGCTGTAGCCGTAGTCGAAGCCGAGGACGGCGGCTTCGCTGAGGAGGGACTTGTAGACGCGGAAGGAGGCGGCACCCTCGCCGAGGTTTTGCAGGGGGAAGAAGCGGTCGCGGTTTTCCGAGTCGTAGAGGCAGGCGTGGCGGTGGCTGAAGGTGCCGCGGCGGACGTCTTGGCCGGAGAGGCGGACGGGTTTGCCGTCGGCGAGGATGGAGGCGAAGGCGAGGTGTTCAGCGTGGGCCCAGTCGAAGGGGCCGCCGTTTTCGGTGGCGGCGCGGCGTTTGTCGACGACGGTGCGTTTGACGGTGGGGTGGAGGCGGAAGCCGGGGGGGACCTCGGTGATTTTCAGGCCGAGGGAGCGGAATTGCGCGATGGGAAGGCCGGTGGGGTAGATGCCGTGGGCGTAGGGGGGTTGGAAGACGGCGGTGGAGCCGGCGAAGACGCGTTTGCGGAGGTCGGGGGTGCTGAGGGTGGACTCCATGGCGCGGAGTTCCTCGAGTTCTTTTTCGAGGCGGGCGTCGATTTCGGCGCGGATGGCGCGGGTGCGTTCGGCGGTGGCTTGGCCGCTGAGGACGAGGCGTTGGCTGAAGAGGTCGCCGACGGTGGTTTTGGCGGCGATGAGTTTGGCGATTTTGGGTTGGGTGAAGCTGGGTTCGTCGCCTTCGTTGTGGCCGTGTTTGCGGTAGCAATACATGTCGATGACGACGTCGCGGTGGAATTTCTGGCGGAATTCCATGGCGAGATTGGCGACGAACTGGACTTCGAGGGGGTGGTCACCGTTGACGTGGAAGACGGGGGCTTCGATCATTTTGGCGACGTCCGTGGCGTAGGCGCTGGAGCGGGCGTCGGCGGGGGAGGTGGTGAAGCCGATTTGGTTATTGATGATGAGGTGGATGGTGCCGCCGGTGCGGTAGCCGGGGAGTTGGGAAAGGTTGAGGGTTTCGGCGACCATGCCTTGGCCGGCGAAAGCGGCGTCTCCGTGGAGGAGGATGGGGAGGACTTTACTGCGTTCTTCGGTGTCGCCGATGGCGCGCTGTTTGGCGCGGGCGCAGCCTTCCACGACGGGATTGACGGCTTCGAGGTGGGAGGGGTTGGGGGCGAGGTAGACGCCGACTTGACCGCCGGGGACGTCGCGGACGACCTGGTAGCCGAGGTGGTATTTGACGTCGCCATCGCCGGCGACGAGGTCGGGGATGTAGTTGGGATTGAACTCGTGGAGGAGGACCTTGAGGGGCTTCTGGAGGAAGTTGGCGAGGATGGAGAGGCGGCCGCGGTGGGCCATGCCCATGACGATGTCTTGCACGCCGTGGTGGGGGGCGTTTTTGAGGATGGTGTTGAGGACGACGAGGGCACTTTCGCCGCCTTCGATGGAGAAGCGCTTTTGGCCTTTGTATTTGGTGTGGAGGAACTGTTCGAAGGCTTCTGGTTCCCAGAGCCAGCGGAGGATTTGTTCTTGTTCTGCGGTGGAGGGGGCGGGTTGATCGAGGCGGTTTTCGATGCGTTCGCGGAGCCACTCGCGGACCTCGTAGTTGAGGATGTGCATGAACTCGAAGCCGACGAGGTCGCAATAGGTGCGGCGGAGGCGCTCGACCATTTCTTTGAGTTTGGTGCGCTGGCCGTGGTTAAAGAAGAGGGTTTCGACTTCGGCGTTGAGGTCGGCTTCGCTGAGGCCGAATTCGTTGAGGGAGAGGCGGGCCTGCTCTGGGGCGGCGGGGCTGAGGGGGTCGAGGTGGGCGCCGATGTGGCCGATGGAGCGGTAGGTTTCGACCATCCGGGTGACGCTAGCGCGGAAGGCGATTTCTTGCTGGCTGAGGCTGGCGCGGGGGGCGGCGTCGGGGGTGGCGGCGGCGGAGAGGGGGGCTTTGGGCTGGGCGGTGCCGAGTTCAAAGCCTTCGAAGAAGGCGGACCAGGTGGCGTCTACGGAAGTGGAGTCATTCAGCCAGAGCTGATATTTCTCTTCCAACAGGTCCAAATTGAGGCGGGCGGAAATCGTCGAACTCATGACAGGAAAAACGGGAAGGGTGCTGGGTTGAGAAAAAAGAGGGCTGCCGACCCGTCGAGGGGAAGGCAGCCA
>CALQKQ020000147.1 GCA_943331195.2 Akkermansia muciniphila
GGGGAAACCCTCGGGCGCATCAACACCAGTTTCCCGCACTGGTTTGCCGGGAATTTTCAGCAATGGAATGGAAGAGAGGAGGCCCTGCCCTTCGACCAGCACCAACTCCTCGCCCTCGTCGCCCCTCGGGGATTGCTCGTCGGCAGCGCGGAGGAGGACCTCTGGGCAGACCCCGAGGGCGAATGGAGCGCCGCCCGCCAAGCCTCGCCCGCCTTTGTCCTGCTCGGCGAAACAGGGGTGGCCGCCGACTTGAAGCGGGTCAATTTCGCGGTCTCCACGGGCAATCCAGCTTGCTGGCAGCGGCCCGGCAAGCATGACGTCACCGACCGCGACTGGCAGCGCTGGACGGCATTCGCCAAGGCCCGCTGGGGAAAATAGCATGCGAGCGGGACGGCGGCACTTTTTGGCGGGAAGCCTCGCGGCAGGCGCGGCGTGGCTGGCTCCCCGCGCTGGGGCCGCGCCGCCGTCGACCGGGGGCCCGCGCTTTCGCGTGGCTGCGGAGGGCTGGGGCAAGGTTTCCCTGCCCGAGGTCGAGGCGGTGCTGCGTTCGGCTGCGGCCCAGCTGTGGAAATATTTCCCCCAGCGGACGCTGGAGCCCTTCGTGGTGCTGCGCGGGCACGAGGGCCCCATCGTCCACTACCAGCGCAACGTCGTCGGCGAAATCGTCATGAAACTAGACACCCAGGACTATCTGTGGTGCCAATATGTCTACCAATTCGCCCACGAATTCTGCCATATCCTCTGCGGCTTCGTCGACCAGCCGTGGAAGCGACAGAGCTGGTTCGAGGAGACCCTGTGCGAGATGGCCTCGCTTTTTGTGTTGCGGCGGCTCAGCGCGGTTTGGGAAGACGCTCCCCCCTATGCCGGGTGGCGCGACTACGCCCCGGAATTCCGCCGCTATGCCCAAACCGTGATGGATAGCCGCAGCCAAGTCGGAGTTGGCCACCTCGACGATTTTTACCAACAGCACCGCCGGGCCCTGGAGTCGAGCCCGAGCGACCGACAGCTCAACGGCGCCATGGCCCTTCCCCTCCTTGGCCTCGTCGAGGGAGCCCCGGAATCTTGGGAATCGCTCACCTGGCTCAATGCACAGCGCGCTGCCGAAGGCGAAACCTTCGCGGACTATCTGGGGCGCTGGCGCAAGGCGGTTCCAGGAAGACATGGCGGCTTTGTCGAAGAGGTGGCGCGGCAGTTTGGGGTGAGCTGCGGGCCTGGGCGGCCGGCCCATTCTGCTGATTGAAGAAAGAAACGGCCTGCGTAGACTCGGCATTCCCATGCTCCAGTCCACCCCTGCCACCCTGCTGCCAGCTGTCCTGCTGGCGGCCTCCGCCTCCTTCGCCGCCGCCGCCTTTTACGGCGATCCGCCGGACGCCACCCACCCCTGGGCCATCCACGACGACAATCGCGCCCAACCCGCCCGCGTCGAGCCCGGCCAATTCAGCAGCCAAGAAAAGCCCGGCCAACCGCCTTCGGATGCCGTGGTCCTCTTTGACGGCACGCCCGCCAGCTTGAAAAACTGGGTTTCCGACCAAAACCCCAAGGAACCCACCAAATGGATCGTGCAAGACGGCTCATTCCAGTGCGTCCCCGGCGCCGGCTATGTCCGCACCCAGCAGGAGTGGGGCGATTGCCAACTCCACGTCGAGTGGTCCGCCCCCTCCAAGGTCGAGGGCAGCAGCCAGGGCCGCGGCAACAGCGGCATCTTTCCCATGGGCCAAGTCGAAGTCCAAGTCCTCGACAATTTCAACAATCCCACCTACGCCGACGGCTTCGCCGGCTCCGTCTACGGCGTGAATCCCCCCCTCGCCAACGCCGTCAACCCTCCCGGCACCTGGCAGATTTACGACATCGTCTTCCGCCGCCCCATTTTCCGCGACGGCAAGATGGTGGAGGACGGCTACCTCACGGTTTTCGTCAATGGCGTGCTCGTCCAAGACCACACCGCCCTCGAAGGCGGCGGCGGCCACAAGGGCCGCTCCAAAAATCATCCCTTCCCCGAAAAAGGCCCGCTCAAGCTCCAAGACCACGGCAATCCCGTGCGCTACCGCAATATCTGGTATCGCCCCCTCCCCGCCCGCGCTGCTGAAGGCGGCGACGTCAGCCACATGAGCCCCGAAGCCACCGCCGCCAAGCGCGCCGCCATCGCCGCCGAAATCCGCGCCGACGCCGCCAAACAAACCGGAGTCACCAAAATGCTCCGCCTCATGGAATCCCTCGTCTACGCCCCCGATGGTGCTGCCCTCGCGGAATCCGCCAAGCTCTCCGCCGACTTCCTCAACTCCCTCAAGGACCTGAGCGGTGCTCCCCTCGACCAAAAGGAAGGCCAAATCCGCCAGGTCCTCGCCGCCCTCGAATACTGCGCCAAGGCCAAGGCCGTGCCCGCCGCCTTGCCAGAGCAGGCCGCCCTGGCCGCCCTCATCGAAAAGGCCGGTTGGAACGAAAAGAAAAAATAACCCGTCTCCCCAAGCCGCTCCACCAGCCTGCGGGGTGCGCCCCGCAGGCTTTTTTTGTGCCTAGTACGATCTCGCAGCCGCCCCCGCCGCGCCGCCGTCGCCAAGGCAGATTTTAGATGACAGCAGCGGCCCAGTTGCCCAGAATGTTGCCGTGGTCGCCTTTTTGTTGCTTGTTAGCAAAGACCTCACAACCTGCTCCTTTCACCCCCTCACCCCGCTCGCGATGCTCAAAATCTTTGCCCCTGGCGATCGACGTTCCCAGTTCTGCGACGGCATCAACCGGCGCAATTTTCTCAGAATTGGCGGGCTGGGCGCAGCTGGCCTATCGCTTCCCCAGCTGCTCGCGGCCGAGTCCAAAGCGGGAATTGGGAGCTCCACAAAGTCGGTCATCCTGATCTATCTGGTAGGCGGCCCGCCCCACCAGGACATGTTTGATTTGAAAAGGGATGCGCCGTCGGAAATTGCCGGGCCGATGCGCCCGATCGGCACCAACGTGCCCGGGATTGAAATTTGTGAATTGTTTCCACAAATGGCCAAGCGGATGGACAAATTCGCCATCATTCGATCGCTCGTCGGAGCGCAGGCCGAGCACGACGCCTTCCAGAGTTACACCGGCCACCGGCCTCTGGACCAGGGGGCACCGACGGGCGGCTGGGCCCCCTTTGGCAGCATCGTGGCCAAACTGCAGGGGCCGGTGCACCAAGGGATGCCGCCCTTCATGAGCTTGTGCTATGATTGCTCCCACGGCCCTTACAATGAGCCCGGACCAGGCATGCTCGGGGTGGCCCATTCCTCGTTTCGACCCTTCGGACCGACCCGCGCCGACATGAAACTCAACGGCCTCACCCTAGAGCGCCTCGCCGACCGCCAGCGCCTCCTGACAAGCTTTGACACGTTCCGCCGCGATGCCGACGCCAGCGGCGCCATGGATGGACTCGACGCCTTCTCCGAGCAAGCCATGGGCATCTTGACTTCCTCGCGCCTCGGCGACGCCCTCGACCTCTCCAAGGAGGATCCCAAACGGCTCGAACGCTACGGCCGAGGCGATGAAACCAAGCGCATCGACGACAACGGCGCCCCCCGCGTGCCGCAAAGCTTCTTGGCCGCGCGCCGCCTGATCGAGGCCGGCGCGCGCGTCGTCACCGTCAATTACAGCAAGTGGGACTGGCACGGCGGCAAAGGCAATGAAATCTTCAAACGCGAACGCGAAGACTTCCCCATTTTCGATAACGCGATTTGCGCCCTCATTGATGACCTCCATGAGCGGGGCATGGACAAAGACACTAGCGTGCTCGTCTGGGGTGAGTTCGGCCGCACCCCCAAAATCAATAACGACGTCGGCCGCGACCACTGGCCTGCAGTGGGCATGGCCCTGCTCGCCGGCGGCGGGATGCAGACGGGTCAAGTGATCGGCGCCACCGACCGCCTCGGCGCCGAAGCGGTCGACCGCCCCGTGACCTTTGCCGAAGTATTTGCCACCCTCTATCACAACCTAGGAATCGACACCGCCTCCAGTTACGTCACCGACGTCACCGGTCGCCCCCACCTGCTCGTCGAAGGCAACGCCAAGCCCATCCGCGAGCTGATCTGATTCCCCCGCCAATCCCGCAGCCGCCACCCCAGCACGCGGCACCTGAGGCAAGCCGCCGGGCTTAGGCGCGCTGGGGCGGCCTTTTACAAGGCGAGGCCGTAGCGCGCCATGATGGCGCGGGTGAGGGCGAAGAGGGTGATGGTGAGGATGGCGCTGGCGCCCAGGGCGCCGTAGAAGCCGAATTGGCGGCCTAGCCAAGGGAAGAGGAGAAACATGGGCAGGGTGGGAAGGACATACCAGAAGACGAGTTGGGCGTGGGTAGAAACCTTGGCCAGGCGGGTTTCGGGGGGCGTCTCGTGGTAGATCCAGATCATGGAGATCACGGTGATGAAGGGGAGGCTGGCGAGGAGGGCCCCGAAGCGGTCGCTGCGTTTGACCAATTCCGTGACGCCGGTGATGAGGGCCGCGCTGAGGAAGAGTTTGAAGAGGGCTAGGCTGGAAAAGTTCACCCGCACATTGTCTCGCGGCCTGCCGCCCAAGGCAAGGGGCACTCCGGGGGAGGCGGCGGGGCGGCGTCAGGCGGTTTGACAGGCGGGAATGCCGGGTCTAAGGCAGGAGGACGGCGGACGGGATGTGCTCGGCCCGCCGTCTTCGTCTTTTGTAGCCCCTAGCACCCGATTCCCCATGACTGATCGCCGCGTTGTCATCACAGGTATGGGCGTCATCTCCCCCGTAGGAAATGATGTCGAAACCTTTTGGAAAAACCTTGTCGCCGGCACCAGCGGGGTCGGCAAGGTCACGCAGTTTGACACCACTGGCTTCGCCTGCCGGATTGGCGGGGAGGTCAAGGACTTCGACTATGTGCCATATTTCAAAGTGCCCAAGGATGGCAAGCGAGTGGACCGCTACGCCGGCTTAGGGGTGGCGGCGGCCAAGATGGCGCTGGACGACTCCGGGGTGGATTTGGCGGCGATTGATCCGACGCGTTTTGGGGTGATGGTGGGCAGCGGCATCGGGGGCTTGGCGACGCACGAGGAGCAGCACACCAATCTTTTGCAGAAGGGGCCCAACCGGGTCAGCCCCTTCACCATCCCCATGATGATCAGCAACATCGGGAGCGGCATCATCAGCATGGAGCACGGCTTGCACGGGCCGAACATGGTGATCGTGACCGCCTGCGCCACCAGCAATAACAATATCGGAGAAGCCTGGCGCATGATCAAGTTTGGCGACGCCGATGCCTTTTTGTGCGGCGGAGCGGAGGCCACGATTTTGCCGATGGGTTACGCGGGCTTTGGCAACATGCGGGCGCTTTCCACGCGCAACGAGGAACCGGAGCGGGCTTCGCGTCCGTTTGATCGCGGCCGGGATGGTTTTGTGATGGGCGAAGGAGCCGGGGTCATGGTGATTGAAGAGTTAGAGCACGCCAAGAAGCGCGGGGCGCGCATTTACGCCGAGGTGATCGGCTATGGGGTGAGCGGCGATGCCTATCATCTTTCCGCGCCTAACCCTGAAGGGGTCCATGTGGCGCGCTGCATGGAGATGGCGCTGCGCCATGCCCGGGTCAATCCCGAGGAGGTCCAGTATGTCAATGCCCACGCCACTTCCACGCCGATGGGCGACATCTGCGAAACGCGCGCCATCAAGAAAACCTTCGGGGCCCACGCCAAGAACGGCCTGCTCATTAGCGCGACCAAGAGCATGACGGGACACCTGCTCGGCGCCGCTGGGGCCATTGAGTTAGCGGCGTGCGTGCTTTCGATCCGCGATGGGATCGTGCATCCGACGATCAATTTGGAAGATCCTGACGACGAGTGCGACCTGGACTACGTGGCCCACACGGCGCGCCAAGCCAAGGTGGATGTGGCCATCAGCAACGGCTTTGGGTTTGGCGGCCACAACGCCTCGGTGGTGATCCGGCGCTTCCAGGGCTGAGGGCGCCGCCGCCGGCGGCTTAGATTTCGGAGACCTCGCCCTCGCGGTCTTCGAAACGCATGAATTCCTTGCGGAAGGTGAGGGGGACGCCGCCGGTGGGGCCGTTGCGCTGTTTGGCAATGAGGAATTCCGCTTCGCCGGCGGTTTCGGCGCGGGCGTCGTCGTCTTCCGCGTAGTATTCGGGGCGGAAGAGGAGGCCGACGACGTCGGCGTCTTGTTCGATGGAGCCGGATTCGCGGAGGTCGCTCAGTTTGGGTTTGTTGCTGGTGCGGCTTTCCGCGCCGCGGTTGAGCTGGGCTAGGACGATGATGGGGAGGCTGAGTTCTTTGGCGAGGGCTTTGAGGCCGCTGGAGATTTCGGCGATTTCCTGTTGGCGATTGTCTTGGGCGCGGCGGCTGGTGGAGCGGCAGAGTTGCAAGTAGTCGACCATGATCATTTCGATTTTGTGCATCTTGTGCAGGCGGCGGGCCTTGGAGCGGAGGTCGAGAATGGATAGCGCAGGGGTGTCGTCGATGAAAATTTTGCTAGCGGCGAGAGCGCTGGCGGCGCGAGTCATGGTTTGGAAGGCCGCTTGGGTGAGGAAATGGCCCGAGAGGAGGTTGCGCATGTTGATCTTGGCACGGGAGCAAATCAGGCGCTGCACCAAGCTCTCCGCCGTCATTTCCAAGCTGAAAACGGCGCAGGGTCGGTTTTGATCGACGGCGACGTTTTCCACGATGTTCATGGCGAAGGAGGTTTTGCCCATGGAGGGGCGGGCCGCGATGATGATCATTTCGCCGGCATGAAAGCCGCCGGTCATTTCGTCGAGGACCTTGAAGCCGGTGGCGACTCCGTGAATGGCGCCGGGGTTGTGGGCGCGGGTCTCGAGGTCGTCGATGGCTTTCCAGACGTGCTCTTTCATGCTGAGCATGCCTTTTTTGCCGACTTCGTCCTCGCGGATGCCGAGGATGCGGCTTTCCACTTCGTCGAGGAGGGGGCCGACGTTCTCCTGGTCTTCAAAGGCGCGGTTGATGCACTCGCTGCAGGACGTGATGACGCGGCGCAGGGTGGCCTTTTCCCGCACTTGGGTGGCGTAGTGGGTGACGTGCGCGGGCGTGGGGGCAAAGGTGTAAATTTCCGCCACCGCCGCCGGGCCGCCGACGGTGTCCATCAGCTTGCGGTCCATCAAAATCTGCTGGATGGAGACGGGGTCGACAGGCTTGCCCGCGTCGTTTTGCTCGACGAGGAGGCCGTAGAGGGCCTGGTGCGCCGGAACGTGAAAGTGATCCGTGGTGAGCCGTTCCATGGCGGCGCTGATGGCATATTCCGGGGCCTGCATCATGCAGCTGAGTACGCCGCGCTCCATGTCGTGAGCGCTAGGCAAGGGGCGGGTCGGGTCGTTCCACGTGGGAGCCTCCACCTTCTGGCGCCAACCTTTGCCCTGAAGAGAGGGGGCGCTGCTGGCAGGGGCGGTGGGGTCGGAGTAGGACATAGCTCTGGTCATCTCGCAGAGGGCCCGGGGAAGGAAAGCGTAAAGCCAAAAATCGGCTAGCACGATGTGAAGAGCCCGGTGAATAACTCCCGCCGGGCTGCGCTGGACAAGCCCGGAGGCGCGTGGGAGAAATGGTGCTATGAAACAAACCCTTGTGGCCCTGGATTTGGAAGGCGTGCTCGTTCCGGAGATTTGGATCGCGGTGGCGGAGCGCACTGGGATCGCCGGACTGCGCCGGACCACCCGCGACGAACCAGACTACGACGTCCTGATGCGCTATCGGCTCGATTTGCTAGAAGAGCACGGCTTGGGCTTGGCTTTGATCCAGGAGGTCATTGGGGGCTTGGAGCCGCTGCCCGGGGCGGTGGCCTTTTTGGACGAGTTGCGCGCGCTCGGCCCCGTGGTGATTTTGTCGGACACCTTTGAGGAGTTCGCCCAGCCCCTCATGCGGCAACTGGGCTGGCCGACCCTGCTCTGTCACCGCCTCGAGGTGGTCGAAGGCAAGATCTCCGGCTACCGGCTGCGCCAGCCGAACCAAAAGCAGCAGGCCGTGGAAGCCTTCCAGGGCCTGAACTATCGGGTGTTGGCGGCGGGGGATTCCTTCAATGACACCGCCATGTTAGGAGCGGCCGATGCCGGGTTTTTGTTTCACGCCCCAGAGTCGATCCAGGCCCAATTTCCCCAGTTTCCCGCCTTTGAAGCCTACGGAGATTTACTGGGAGCCCTGCGCGCCGCGTTTTAGA
>CALQKQ020000148.1 GCA_943331195.2 Akkermansia muciniphila
CGTCAAACGCGAACGCACCAACACCCACCTCCAGGCCCTCAATACCCTCAACGATATCCAATTCATCGAAGCCGCCCGCGTCCTCGCGCAAAATACCCTCCGCGAAGCCGAACCCAACACCATCAGCCGCCTCCAAGCCCTCGCCGCCCGCGTCCTCAACCGCCCCTTCACCCCCGACGAACAAGTCATCCTCATCGCCTCCCTCATCAACCTCACCAAAGATTACGAAGCCGCCCCCGCCGAAGCCCAAAAACTCCTCGCCACCGGCCAATCCAAGCCCGACCCCTCCCTCCCCGCCCCCGAACTCGCCGCCTGGACCCTCCTCGCCAATCAAGTCCTCAATCTCGACGAAACCCTCAATAAATAAGCTCATAAGCTCATAAGCCCTCCCGCCCCGTCGCGCCGCCCCTCCGCTGCGCCCCCTGATCCGGGCCAGCCCTCCCCCTAGGCAACCGCCCCGCTCTGCCGTGCCCTCCTCCTCAGCCCCCCCACGGCCCAGTCGGCACCCCCTCGCCTCACCCCCGCGCCTCCGCCTCTTCCCCCTCCAGCAGGTCCTGCGGAACTACTCCGCCGCCCTCTTCCGCGCCGACCTCAAGGCCGCGCTCAACGTCGCCCTCCTCGCCATCCCCCAAGGCATGGCCTGTGCCAAAATCGCCGGCCTCCCCGTCGCCGCCACCGGCATCGCCTGCGCCGCCATCGGCTCCCTCGTCGGCCCCCTCTTCGCCCACTCCAGGCACACCAACCTCGGGCCCACCAACGCCACCGCCCTCATGGCCTTCAGCTCCCTGGCCAGCTTCGCCGCCCCCGACCGACCCTCCCTCCTCGTCCTCCTCACCCTCATGGCCTCCGCCATGCTCCTGCTCGGCGCCGCCCTCCGCATGGCCGACCTCATCCAATACATCAGCCGCAGCGTCATCGTCGGCTACATCAGCGGCGCCGCCCTCCTCATCATCGCCGCCCAACTCCCCGACGCCCTCGGCATCGACCCCGCCCACCGCAGCCATCAAGCCCAAACCTTCCCCTCCCTCCTCGCCCAATCCCTCGGAAACCTCGCCCACTCCTCCGGCCCCGACCTCCTCCTCAGCGCCTGCAGCCTCCTCCTCTTCACCCTCCTCTCCCGCCAGCCCTCCCTCCAAAAACTCCCCTGCTTCGCCCTCACCCTCGCCCTCATGGCCGCCCTCGCCGCCCTCCTCCAAGCCCGCGGCTTCCACGTCCACTGCCTCCAACCCTTCGCCCTTCGCGACCTCGCCCCCTCCCTCCCTAACCTCACCGCCCCAAGCACCGCCGACCACATCTCCCGCCTCCTCGGCCCCGCCTTCGCCATCGCCTTCCTCGCCGCCCTCGAACACTCCGTCATGACCAAATCCCTCGCCAGCCGCAGCGGCGACCGTCCCGACCTCAACCAAGACCTCCTCGGCTGCGGCATGGCCAACCTCGGCAGCGCCTGCTTCGGCGGCCTCCCCGTCAGCGGCAGCCTCACCCGCAGCCTCCTCAACTTCACCAGCGGCGCCCGCACCCCCATCAGCAGCCTCCTCTGCGGCCTCTTCTGCCTCGCCGGAGCCCTCCTCCTCGGCCGCGTCGTCTCCTTCATCCCCCAAGCCGCCCTCGCCGCCCTCATCATCGCCCTCTCCCTCTCCCTCATCAACCGCGACCACCTCCGCATCTGCCTCCGCGCCACCCGCGCCGACGCCCTCACCCTCTCCGCCACCTTCCTCGCCACCCTCCTCATGCCCCTCCACGTCGCCATCTTCCTCGGCGTCGCCACCAGCATCGTCCTCTACCTCCGCCAAGCCGCCCGACCCAGCCTCGTCGAATACGACTTCACCCCAGAAGGCTCCCTCACCGAACGCCCCGACGCCCACCACCGCTCCCACCCCGCCATCTCCATCGTCCACGTCGAAGGCGAACTCTTCTTCGGCGCCGCCGAACTCTTCCGCAGCCAAATCCAACATACCGCCGCCGATCCCAACCTCCGCCTCATCATCCTCCGCCTCAAAAATGCCCGCCACCTCGACGCCACCAGCGTCCTAGCCCTCCAAGAACTCACCGCCTTCCTCCGCCAAAACGGCCGCAACCTCCTCATCTCCGGCCTCAGCAAAGACGTCTACCGCGTCCTCAAAAACGCCGACATGGTCGACTTCATCGGCCGCGAAAACCTCTTCATCGGCTCCGCCCAAAACCCCAACCTCTCCACCCGCAACGCCCTCAAACGCGCCCAATCCCTCCTCGGCAGCTCCCAAGCCGACATCCGCATCTTCTACGACCCCTCCCAGCCCTCCCCCTCTTAAAAAACCCCTCCTCCCCCCGCTCTCCCATGGATCCCCACCTCCACGCTGACGCCCCCCGCGGCCCCGTCGATATGCACGTCCACATCGTCGGCAACGGCCTCTCCGGCAGCGGCTGCCGCCTCCACCTCAGCTCCGCCCACCGCCTCCTCGCCGACTTCATGCTGCGCCAAGTCGGCCTCCCCCTCTCCTACCGCGACCCCGCCTTCGACGAAGCCTACGTCGACCTCCTCCACCGCTCCCTCCAGCGCTCCTCCCTCTCCCACGCCGTCATCCTCGCCCACGAAGAAGTCTACCACGAAGACGGCCACAAGCTCCCCTTCGGCTCCATGTACGTCCCCAACGACTACGTCCTCCGCCTCGCCCAGCGCTTCCCCCACTTCCTCCCCGCCGTCTCCATCCACCCCGCCCGCCCCGACGCCCTCGACGAACTCGACCGCTGCCTCGACCAAGGCGCCGTCCTCCTCAAACTCCTCCCCAATTGTCAGAACGTCGACTGCTCCCGCCCCGCCTACCGCCCCTTCTGGGAACGCCTCGCCGCCGCCCGCCTCCCCCTCCTCGCCCACACCGGCGGCGAACACACCGTCCCCCAATACCAACCCGCCTACGCCAACCCCGCCAACCTCCAACTCCCCCTCGCATGCGGCGTCACCGTCATCGCCGCCCACTGCGGCTCCGCCAGCGGCCTCCGCGACCCCGATTACCTCCCCGCCCTCCTCCACCTCATGGACCGCTGGCCTAACCTCTACGGCGACCTCAGCGCCCTCAACCTCCCCCTCCGCAGCGCCGCCTTCCCCGCCCTCCTCCGCCCCCGCTACCAAGACCGCCTCCTCCACGGCAGCGACTTCCCCGTCCCCATCCAGCCCCGCTGGGCCCGCTGGCGCGGCCTCCTCCCCCGCCCCCTCACCCACTTCCTCCAAGACGAACCCAACCTCCTCCAGCGCGACTTCCTCACCAAATCCGCCCTCGGCTTCCCCCCCGCCGTCTTCACCCGCATCTGGAACCTCCTCCGCCTCCCCCCCCCACCACCCCCGCATTAGACTTGTGGACAAGCGCCCAGTCCCGGTTATTCTGGCCCCCGGTAAAGCCAGCGGCGCAGGCCGGGCAACCAAGGGATCAAACAGGAAACAAACGTTAGGAAAGACTATGGATTACTATCAGGACTCATATCGCCCGGATTCCGGGGAAGGCTACAGCGCCCCTCCTCAGGGCGGTTTCAGCGGCGGCGACCAGCGGCAAAATCCACCCCCGCTTCTAACCGAAAAAATCTTCCACGAACGCAAGGAATTCTTCCTCGACCTCAAGGAAAATAACCGCGGCCGCGTCCTCAAAATCACCGAAAAAGTCGGCGGCCGCCGCGACACCATCATGGTCCCCATGGAAATCATGCAAGACCTCTACGAAGCCCTCGGCCGCATCATGGACTACGAACGCGGCCTCGACTAACCTCGCCGCCCACGCGCCGCCCTTCCCCGCCGCGCCGCCAGTGGCGATTTTGCCTCGCGGCATTTGACCGCCGCGCCGCATCCGCTTACGCTCAAGCACCAAGGAGTCAACCCCTCCTCCCCCTGCTGTGAACTCCCCTTCCGGTATCTCCACTGGCACCCTCCACGGCGTCGCTTGGCTCACCGTGGAAGGCCGCGGCTCTTTCCAAAATAGCCCCGAACTCCGAGACCTCGTGCGCGAGGGCCTTACCCAAGGCCGCTCCCGCATGGTCCTCGACCTCCTCCTCTGCAGCGGCATGGACAGCACCTTCATGGGCATGCTCTCCTGCCTCGCCGGCAAACTCGAAACCGCCGGCGGCGGCCTCCACGTCGTCAACGCCGCCGGCAAAAACGCCGACCTCCTCCGCAGCTTAGGCCTCGACGAAGTCTTCACCGTCGAAGAAGGCATGTCCCTCGCCCAACTCCACGCCGACCCCGGCCCCAGCCCTGACCTCGAAGCCGCCGACTCCCCCCTCGCCGCCGTCCCCAAGGCCCCCTGCTCCCGCCAAGATCAAGCCGACCTCTGCCTCGAAGCCCACGAGGCCCTCGCCCTCCTCCAGCCCACCAACGCTGACCAGTTCCGCGACGTCCTCACCCTCATGCGGCAAAAAGCCCGCCCCACCGACCTCTCCCACTGACTTTTTAACTCCCCCAACGTCTCACCATCGTCTCCCACTAGCCCCTCCCCAGGCCCCGCCGCGGCACCCCTCCCCCCAGCCGCCCCACCCCCCGGGCCGCCCCCCAGGTCGCCCCCTTTTCCCCTCGCGGCGCCCTCCTCCCGAGCATGTGGTCCTCCCTCGTTCCCTTCCTCAGCGGCTTCCTCCTCGCAGCCCTGTTCGCCTGCGCCTTCCGCGTCCGCGGCCTGCGCCTCATCCGCCGCCTCCAAACCGAACGCGAAGCCCTCCTCGGCGAGGAATCCCGCATCTTCACCTTCCTTCACGAAATCGGGGAAAACCTCACCCACGACCAAAGCCTCCGCGCCCTCCACGATGACATCGTCCGCGGCGTCAGCCGCGTCGTCGACGCTGACGGCGGGGCCCTCTACCTCCTCGACCCCCGCCAAGGCCTCCTTCTCATTCCCGCCAGCCTCATGGAGCGAGCCGCCCCCCTCATCGACCTCCCCCTCCACCTCACCGAACCTGGCGCCGGCAAAGCCCTCCTCAGCTTCCTCCAAATGAAGTCCGCTCCCCGCAGCGGCGGCCTCCTCGGCCAAAGCTTCGAAGCCCAAGGCCCCATCCACTTCGGCCAACTCAGCCGCTGGCCCAACCTCTTCCAAAACCTCCTCCCCGCCCAGGCCGGCCACTTCGTCATGGCCGCCCCCCTCTCCATCGGCACCCGCCGCCTCGGCGTCCTCGCCGTCTCCCGCACCCCCGAGCGCGGCCCCTTCACCGACCACGCCTTCGACGTCTTCCGCGCCGCCTCCGAACAAGGCGCCTTCGCCCTCGCCAACGCCACCATCCAGCAGGAGGCCATGGACAAACGCCGCATGGAAGACGAACTCCGCTCCGCCAGCGAAGTCCAACGCATCCTCCTCCCCCAGTCCGCCCCCGAAATGGGCGACTACCTCATCGCCGCCTCTAACCTCCCCGCCAAAGTCCTCAGCGGCGACTACTACGACTTCATCCCCCTCGACCAAGACCACATGGGCCTCGTCATCGCCGACGTCTCCGGCAAAGGCTTCCCCGCCTCCCTCGTCATGGCCACCTGCCGCGCCCTCCTCCGCGGCCAAGCCGCCGGCGAATTGTCCCCCACCGCCGCCCTCTGCAAGGTCAACCGCATGCTCTTCGGCGACATCCGCGAAGACATGTTCATCAGCCTCGCCTACTGCGTCCTCGACCGCCACGTCCCCCGCATCACCCTCTCCCGCGCCGGTCACGACGCCCCCCTCCACTTCTCCAAACGCACCAACCTCGTCACCACCCTCAAACCCCCAGGCCTCGCCCTCGGCATCGACGGTGGCCGCGTCTTCGAACGCGTCACCAAAGACTTCACCTTCGACATGGAATCCGGCGACTGCCTCCTCCTCTACACCGACGGCGTCAACGAAGCCGTCGACGCCGACGGCGAAGAATTCGGCCTCGCCCGCCTCCACCACGTCTTCCACTCCGCCGCCCCCTCCGGTGCCGATGCCGTCCTCGCCGCCTTCCAACAAGCCCTCGCCGATTTCGTCGGCGGCTCCCCCCAAAGCGACGACATCACCATCATTGCCGTGGAGCGCCGCTAACCGCCGCTAACCGCCGCCTCACTCGCCTCTCCCTCGCTTCCCAGCAACTTCCGCCGCACCGCCTCCCGCACCTGCTCTGGCGTGATCGCCTTCATGCAGCGAAAATCCAGCGGACAGCTCCGCAGAAAACAAGGCGAACACTCCACGTGCTCCCGGATCACGGTGTGCCCCTTCCCTAGTGGCCCCGTCCAGCTCGGCTCCGTGGAACCAAACAGCGCCACCACCGGCACCCCCAGCAGCGCCGCCAAATGCATCGTCCCCGTGTCGTTGCTCAACAAAACGTCGCAGCCCCGCAACTCCTCCATCAACTGCGCCAGACTCGTCTGCCCCACTCGGTTCTCGCACCCTCCCCCCAACAGCCCCGCCAATTCCTCCCCCAACGCCACCTCCCCAGGAGCCCCAAAAAGCACCAACTCCACCCCCAACTCCGCCCTCAACTCCCCCATCGCCTGAGCAAACCCCGCCACCGGCCAGCGCTTCGCCGAACCATACTCCGCCCCAGCACAAATCCCCACCCGCCGCTTCCCCTGCCCCCCAGCCCGCACCCCCGGCAGCGGATCTTGCAAGCTCCCGTCCTCCACGTCCGCCCCCAGCCGCCACGCGATCCGCAAATAGTGCCGCACCTGGTGCTCCGTCGGCCCAATCCGCTTCTTCGCCGGGATGATCTGGTCCAACAACCAGCGCCGATAGTGCCCCGCATACCCCACCACCCGCGGAATCCGCGCCAGCCAAACCTCCAGCGCGCTGCGCAGCGAATTCGGCAACAAAATCGCCGCATCATACCGCGTCCCACTCCCCCGCACCACCCGCGCCGCCCCCAGCACCCCCACCCCAGACGGCAACACCAACACCTCATCCACCTCCGCCACCCCCGCCCAAAATCCCCCCAACTTCTCCGGACTCAACACCGTCACCCGCGCATCCGGCCGCCCCCGCCGGATCGCCCGCACCGCCGGCACCGCCATGCACGCATCCCCCAACCAATTCGACGACCGAATCAATATCTCAAACCGCTGCACATTCTCCATCACCTGCCCCGGTGCCAAGGTCACCCCCCGCTTATACCGCGCCAACAAAAAATCCGGATTTGGCGTCTTCCACCGGTTGTGCACCCAAAACCAATCCGCCGGCGACCGCCGAATCCCCTCCTCCAATACCTGATTCAGCCGCGCCGTAGCCTCATCTACCCCCAACTCCCCGCGCCCCCCCACCAGCGCATCCCCACACACCAATCGCCACCGCGCCGGCCCCACCGTCTCCACCCACAGCGGCACCACCGGAGCCCCCGTCCGCCGACTCAACAGCGCCGCCAAATTCGTCGTCGACGCCAAGCGCCCAAAAAATGGACACCACACCCCCCCATCTCCCGCGTGCTGGTCCACCAAAATCCCCAGCGCATGCCCCTCCCGCAACCACCCCGCCGGCGCCGCAAATCCCTCCTGCCGGTCAAATAACCGACACCCCGACCGACTCCGCCGCCGCAACACATGCTCATTCAAAAAGGGATTCGCCAGCGCCTGATACAAACTCGCCGGCTTCGCCCCCGGCCCCAAAATGCCCGTCTGCGCCAACACCTCCCAATTCCCCATGTGGCACAGCGCATAAATAATCCCCTTCCCTTCCTCTAACAACCCTGGAATCTTTTCCATCCCCCGCGTCTCCAACCGCGCCAAAATCGCCCCCTCCTCCATATAGGAAATCTTCAAACTCGACACCACATTCGCCGCCAGCGTCGCAAAATGCTCCCGCGTCAACCAGTCCAACTCCGCCCCAGACCGATCCGCACCCAACGCCACTTCCAAATTCCCCCGCACCAACCGCCGATACCCCGGAAAAAACACGCAGCCCAACCGCCCCACCACCCGCCCCACGCGCCACCCCAGTCCCAGCGGCAGCGCCCGACTCATCAGCTCCACCACCCGGTAAACGAAATACGTGAACCGATGACTCATAACAAAAACAACAGAAAAAGTTAGTACAAAACGCCCTTAGGAGCCGCGCCGCCAGCCCCCAGCATCCTCCTCACCAAGACTGCCCCCCAGCCAAGGCGTCAAGGGCGGGAAACCACCCCCAGCAGCCCGCAACCGGCTATTGCCCTACCCGCACAACCGTGACACCATATCCGCCCA
>CALQKQ020000149.1 GCA_943331195.2 Akkermansia muciniphila
TGCGGCCCCCGCTGCCGCGACGGCGCGGACTTTGCTGACGGCGCTGATTTTGCTGACCGCCGTGGTGCTTGCGACTGCGGATCCGGCTCCGGCGGCGCCGCTCCCGCCGGGGGCGGCGCCGCAGCGCGTCCCTGCCTCCGCTGCGTCTACCGCGCCCGGCGCGCCCGGCGAGGACCTAACGGCCTCCGGCCTTCTCCAGGAGGGCCGCGCCGCCTTCGCCGCTCAAGACTTCGCCAAGGCCGAGCGGCTGCTCAGCCAGCTGGTCGCCGACTACGGCGAAAACCCCGCCGTCGCTTCCTCCGTCGACGAAATCCGCCCCCTTCTCGCCCTCTGCAAGGTCAAGCGCGAGGACTTCGCCGAGGCCCTCGACCTGATCGACCAATCGCTCCAGCACCCCCAGCTCCCCGCCCCCGTCCGCGAAGAACTCAGCTTTTGGCGCGGCATCAGCCTGATGCGCACGGACCAGCCCGCCGCCGCCCAAGAACAGTTCGGGGCCTACTACGCCCAAACCAACCACGACCGCTTTCGCCGCTTCGAAGCCTTCTTGCTGTTCGCCTCCGGCTACGTTCAGCAAGGAGATTACCCCGCCGCCGCCGATTTCCTGGCGGAGCGCCTGCCTCAGCTGCCTCCCGACCAGGGCGAGGTCGCGGGCCGCGCCCGGGTCCTGCTGCTGCACAGCTTGATCGAGGCCGACCGCGCCACCGCAGCCCTGGAACTCGTGCGCACTTCCTTTGCGGAACTGCCCCACATGACCCAAGTGGTCTCCTTCCAGCTCCTCACCCTCCAGCTCGGGGCCCACTTCCTCGAGCAGGAGCAGTGGCACCAGGCCATCGCCTGCCTCAACCGCCTCTGGCCGCGCGCCCGCCTCCTCGAGCACCAACAGGCCCGGCAGCGCGAGTGGCAAGCCCGCCGCGACCGCCTGCGCCGTGAAGGGCCGCAGCGCGAGGCGCTCGCGTTCCAAATGGACGGCGTCCTCGCCCGCATCCGCCGCGAAGTGGAACAGTTCGAAAAAATCGCCAGCTACGATGCCTCGCGCCAGCTGCGCCTCGCCCAAGCCTTCATGGGCCTGCAGCGCTGGCGGGAGGCCGGGGCCCTCCTCGAAGCCGCCGTCAGCCAGCTTCCCCCGGACCCGCTGCTGCAGCAGGCCGCCCACACCGAGCTGGCCTCGTGGCAGCAGATTCCCCGCTGGGACAAGGTGCTCGGCGCGGCGGAGCGCTACCCGCAGCGCTTTCCCTCGGGCCGCGAGGCCCCCGAGCGGCCCCAGTGGCTGCTGGCCCGCGCCGAGGCCCTCCACGGGCTCAGCCGCACCGAGGAAGCCGAGCGGCAATACGGCGATTTGGCCCAGGAATTCCCCGAGCACCCCAGCGCCCCGCGGGCCTTTTTCATGGGCGGCATCTGCCAGCTCGAACTGGAGCGGCCCGAGGCCGCCACCGCCACCTTTCGCCTGCTCCGCCAGCGCTTTCCCCAATGCCCCCTCCTCGCCGAAGCCCTGTATTGGGAAGGCCTCGCCCTGACCTTTCAAAAACAGTGGCCCGCCGCCCGCGAAGTCCTCGCTGCCTACCTCAAAAAATACCCCTCAGGAGCCAATGCCGACGACGCCCAGTTCGAGCGCGCGCGCTGCCTGCACCACCAATTTCAGCACCAACCCGCCGCCACCGAGTTTGCCGCCTTCCTCGAGCGCCACCCCAGCCATCCGCGCGCCGCCGAGGCCATCCTATTGCGCGGCGAATCCCTCATGGCCTGCGGACTCATGGACGAGGGCCTCGCCGTCCTCCACCAGGTCCCCAGCGCCGAGGACCGCCTGTATGAGGAGGCCCAGTTCAAACTCGGCGAAGGCCTGCGCCGCCTCGGCCGCGCCGAGGCCGAGCGCGACCACTTCGCGGCCTTCCTGGCCGCGCGGCCTCGCAGCCTCCGCCTCGCCGAAGCCGTGCTGTGGCAGGGCAAGGCCGCCGCCAAGGCCGGCGACCCCGAAGCGGCTCGCCGCCTCTACTGGGACACCTTGGGAAAACTCGGCAACGACGCCGCCAATCAAGGCGTCGAAGACCTCTTGATGGCCACCCGCCGCCTCTACCCGGGAGGCGAGGGACGGACTCAGCTGCTGGAAAAGCTTGATGCCCTGCACCGCGAAGCCCGCGCCGCCGACCGCCACACCATGGCCCTGCGCGCCCTCTGGGCCCGCGGTCACCTCCTCCGCGAGTCCTCCCCAGATCAGGCCCGCGTCGCCTTCCTCCAGCTCGGCGACCTCCTCGATCCCGCGCTCCACCACCCCCGTATGCTGGCCGATTGCGCGGACGCCCGCCGCGAGGCCGGGGCCCCCCGCACCGCCCGGGATCTCTACCAAGCCCTCCGCCGCTGGCACCCCCGCGCCATCGAGAAGGAGCGCTCCTCCTACGGATTGGGCATGCTATCCCTGGCCGAGGGAAAAACCGAGGAGGCGCTGCTCTGGTTCGAGCGCTGCGGCCGGGAAGCCGTCGCCGGGCCCTGTGGAGGAGACGCTCAGATTGAGTTGGCAATTCTCCTGCGGGCTGCGGGCCGCACCGAAGACGCCGCCCACCTTGTGGAGAAGGTCACGGGCAGCCGCCTCGCCCAACACCGGCAAAAAGCCCGCGCCCTCCTGGAATGGGGGCGCTGTGCTCTAGCGCAGCAGGATCCGGCCCGGGCCGCCCAGCACTTTCAGCGCTGCTACCTTTCGGGAGCCAAATTCCGCGAGTACGCCGCCCAGGCCTGGCTAGAGCACGGCTTGGCCCTAGAAGCCCAACAGCAAAGACCCGCCGCCATCGCCGTCTACCAAGCCTTCCTCGCCAAGCGCGAATGCGCCGCCCTGCCCCCCGCCGCGCAAGCCCGTGAACGCCTCCAAATCCTAGCGGAAATGACGCCATGAAAACGGCCGCTCCCTTCCCCCAGCGCCCAGATCGGCCGATCGCCCACCCCGCCCGCCGCGCCGCCCCCGCCGCCCCCGCCGCCCCGCCAAGCTCGCGCCGCCGCCCGCCGCCGCCCCAGCCGGGCTTCCTGGCGGCACGGGCCGCGCCGCCGCCGCGCCGCCACCGCAGGTCCAGCCGCCGTGGCCTTGCCCGCTGGCTTGGGCTCCTCCTGCTTCTGCCAACCCTGCTGCTCGGAGAAGACCGCGTTTTCCTCAAAAACGGTCGCCAGGCGGAATGCCGCGTGCTCGATTTCACCGCCGAGGCCCTCCGGATCACCTACCAGCCCTCGCCTAGCACCTCCCCTGCCGAGCGCCTCGTCCCCCTCGGAGACGTCGACTACGTCGAACTCGCTCCCCTCCCTGGCGAGCCTGAAGCCCTCGCGCAGGCCGTGCGCGAGGGGCGCTCGGAGCCCCTCATGGGATTTTGGGTCAAGCGCCTGCCGTGGCTGGGTCGCCCGCGCAGCAATGGAGGGGAGATCGGCCTGAAATACGCGGAGCTCCTCACGCGCATCTCCACCCCAGACCGCCTGGAGCGGGCCCTCAAAATCTACCAACAAATCGAAGCGGCGGACTGGTGCGAGGAGCGCCGGGGCCGCGCCCAGGCCGGTCGCCTGCGCCTACTGCTCCGCCAGGGGCGGATCGCGGAAGTGCGCCCTCAAGCCGAGGCCCTGCTGGAGCGCAGCGGGGACTGCCGCGTCCTCATCGAACTGCGCCATGTCATGGCCGAGGCCGCCGCCGCCGCCCTCGCCGAAATGGAGCGCGACCATCCCCAGTGGACCCAGGAGGACGACTTGGTGCCCCAGCACCAACAGCTCCTCAATGAAGCCCTCGACGGCTACCTCTACCCTCACCTTTTCCACGGCGCCGAGGAGGACCTCGCCGCCCGCGGGCTGTGGGCCGCCGCCCAGTTGGATCGCGCGCAGAAAATCCCCGGCTCCGTCGCCGACTGGGCCGCAGACCTAACGAAACTCTACGCTGGCACCCCGGAGGCCGCCGCCGCCCAAGCTTGGCTGGATCAGCAACCTGCCGCCCCCCCAGCGGCTCATAGCAAAACCGCTAAAACAACCCCGCCGCCCGCCCAGGCGGAGCGCGGAGCCGAAAGCGAGGCCTCCCCGTCAGCGCAAGACCCAGCGCCTCCCCTGCCAAAGCCCCGTGGGTCAAAGCCCAAGTCGAAGCCCAAGCCCAAGTCCGAGCCCAAGTCCGAGCCCAAAAATGCGCGCGCCCTAGCAGAGGAGGGCCGCCGCAATGGATAGGCCCCGCCCCCGCCTGGCAGGCGCGCCGCGCCCGATGCTGGCTCCGCGCCCAGCTCCGGCAACCCAGGAGCCGGTCCGCCTGACTCCGCTGTGCCCGGCCCCGCTTCGCCCGGCGCCAGCTGGACGCGATCCGCTCCGCCCGGCCCGCCCGAGCTCGGGGCTACCGACCCCAGCGCGCCCGGCTTCGCTCCAGGTGGCGCCTGCGGCTTCGACACCCGTGGATCTGCCCGCAGAAAAGGGATCGGTGGGCACTCTAGCTTTCAGTCTCATGCTGCACCTGGGCATTATTGCCCTAGCTGTTCTTTGGGTGGTCAGCGAAATCCTGATTCAGGCTCCTCCCGAAGCCTTTGCCCCTCCCGAGAAGCGCGTCCAATTGCCAGCGCAGCTGCGCGAGCAGGCGCTCAGCAATGCGCGGCACGACGCCGCCGCCCCGCGCCCGAGTTACTCGCGGCGCCTGGCCTCCAAAGCGCCCGCTGCGGTCATGGTTCCGGCCATGCCGGAGGTGGACTTGAAGCAGATGCTGCCCCTCGACCCCAGCGAACTCGTTTCCGACCAAATTTCCGGGATGATCGGCGCCAGCGGCTACGGCCGGGGCACCGGTCGGGGCCTCGGCGGAGGCGGGGGCACCGGCAAGGGATCGGGCGTCGCTTTCTTCAATATCAAGGATTCCGCCCAAAGCGTGGTCATCATGATCGATGTCTCGCAGTCCATGTTTAGCCGGACCGGCGATTACGACAGCAGCACCCGCCAGCTGCTCAAGCAAGGGGCCGAGCAGTCATTCCAGGTCATCCGCGAGGAAGCCATCAAAATGATCGCCGGCCTCGGGCCAGATACCCGCTTCGGCCTGCTGCGCTGGAGCGGCAGCGCCCGCTCCTGGAGGCCGGAATTGGTGCGGGCCACGGACGAGAATAAAGCCGCTGCCCGCCAGCATATTCTCACTGAAGTCGACGCCAATTCCGCCCCTCCCATGGGTGGACGCCCCGGCGGCACTCGGCACGACTATGCCTTGCAAGAGCTGCTCCGCCTCGCTCCCGAAACCGCCTTCATGCTCACCGATGGCAATGCCACGCGCAGCCAACCCGGCGGCGGCATGACCCCGATTCCTAATGGAGAGATGCTGGATATTCTCGAAGCCTCTGGGGAGGAGCGCGCCGCGCTCCCTCGCATTCACACCATCTACTACCTCACGGGCGCGGACAAAAAGGAAGAAGAAGCCCTCCTCAAGGAGATCGCCCGCAAAACCAAAGGCAAGTTTCGCAAAGTCGAAGCCGCCGGTGCGGCCGCCGCCCAAAAAGCCCACGCCAAAGAGCCAGGCCGCCGCACCTAATCCAAGCCGTCCTCGGCGAGTGGAGGGATGTTTTAGATGGCGCCAGCGAAGCAAAACCGCCTTTCCACCCTTCCCGAACCGCCTTTCCAACAACAAATTTTTTGGTCCGCACGCCCCTGGCATCTCCGTGCTGAGATGGCATGGTAGCGCTGGGCCAGCCCGCCAGGAAACGACCTGCCGAACCCAGCCCGGCCGAAGCTGCCATCCAAGGAATTCTGCGATGTCATCTGCCCCTGCTTCCGCCACCCCGCGCCTCGCCCTGCGCGGCCCCGCCCTCACCTTCACAGGCGACCCCTGCGTCATCGGCCCCGCTGCGCGGCATTACGAGTCCGACGCCCTCCTGGCCATGGCCGACGGCAAAATCACCCATTTCGGGCCAGCGGAGGCGCTGCGGTCCCACCTTCCGCCGGGTATCGAAATCAACCAGCAGGGCCAAGACACCTTGATGATGCCCGGCTTCATCGACAGCCATGTCCATTTCCCGCAGCTGCCCATGATCGCCGCCTGCGGGCGGCCGCTGCTTGACTGGCTCCATCACTACGCCTTCCCAACCGAGCAGAAATGCCGCGATCAGGAATACGCGCGCAGCGTGGCCAAAATCTTCCTCCAAGAAAGCCTGCGCCACGGCATCACTTCGGCCTGCGTCTATAGCACGGTCTATGCCGCATCCGTGGACGCCCTGTTTGAGGAAGCAGAAAAGCTAGGAATGCGGCTGGCCACGGGCAAAGTGCTCATGAACCGCAACGCCCCGCAGGCGCTTCTCGACACCACCCAGTCAGGCTACGATGAGTCCAAGGCGCTCATCCAAAAGTGGCACCGCCGCAGCCGACTAAGCTATGCCATCACTCCGCGCTTCGCCCCCACGAGCACGAGGGACCAACTCGAAGCCGCCGGCGCGCTTTGGAAAGAATATCCTGACTGCTACATGCAGACCCACCTTTCGGAAACGAAAGCGGAAGTCGCCTGGGTGAAGCAACTGTTCCCCGAGCGCAAAAACTACCTGGACGTCTACGACCATTACTCCCTCTGCGGCCCGCGCGCCGTCTTCGGCCACGGCCTCCACCTCTCCGAAGCAGAATGGCACCGCCTCCACCAGAGCGGCGCCGCCATCGCCCATTGCCCGACCTCTAACTTTTTCCTGGGCAGCGGCACGTTTGATCTCTTTCGCGCGATCAACCCGGCGCGCCCAGTGCGCGTGGGGATCGGAACCGACCTCGGTGCCGGCACCACCTGCTCCATGCTCGGCACCTTGAACGAGGCCTACAAAGCCGCCCAAATCCACGGACAGGCCCTCACCTCCAGCCACGCCTTCTATGTGGCGACACGCGGCACCGCTCGCGCCCTGTATCTCGACGATAAAATCGGCAGCCTCGCCCCCGGCATGGAAGCCGATGTCCTCGTGCTCGATTTGAAGTCAACCCCGCTGCTGGAGTATCGCATGCGCTTTTGCCAAGACCTCGAGGAAGCCCTGTTCATTCAGATGACCCTGGGCGACGACCGCGCCGTGCTGGAAACCTACGTCGCCGGACGCCTGGTCCACCGCAGAGGGGATCCGGCAGCGCCGCTCTAGCGCGATCCCGCCGCCCGGCTCCCTTGCGCCGCGCCGCTTTTGCTGATATAGGGTTTTGCTCCATGCTAACCCTCCGCAATCTCACCAAGACTTTCAACGCCCGCACCCTCTTCCAAGGCGCGGACATGACGATCAATTACGGCGAACGCGTCGCCCTCGTGGGCCCCAACGGAGCTGGCAAATCCACCCTCTTCTCCCTCATCCTCAAAACCGACTTCCCCGACGTCGGCACCGTCGAGCGCGATGAGTGGACCACTCTCGGCTACCTCCCCCAAGAAGGCGAAGCTCACGGCGATGAAACCGCCCTCGACCTCGCCTGCGGCCGCGGCCACCAACTCGCCACCTTAGAAGCCTTCCTCCGCTCCCACGAAGAAGCCGGCACCGTCACCGAGCCCGCCTATTACGAGGCCCAATCCAAGTTCGACGCCCTCAACCACCCCGAAGTCGAAGCCAAAGCCAAAAAAATGCTCCGCGGCCTCGGCTTCCAAGAGGAAAATTGGCTCCGCCCCGCCAAGGAACTCTCCGGCGGCTGGGTCATGCGCGCCCACCTCGCCCACCTCCTCGTCCTCGAGCCAGACCTCCTCCTCCTCGACGAACCCACCAACCACCTCGACTTGATGTCGCTCCTCTGGTTCCGCCAGTATCTCAAAAACTACCCCGGCGCCATCCTCGTCATCTCGCACGACCGCGACTTCATGGACGAAATCGTCCAAACCGTCTACGAAATCGACGAAAGCAAACTGCTCCGCTGGACCGGCAACTACTCCACCTACCTCACCCAAAAAGAAGCCGCCTACGAGCGCGCCGTCCACGCCTACCGCCTCCAACAAAAAGAAATCGAAGGCCTCGAAGAGTTCATCGACCGCTTCCGCAACGTCGCCTCCAAAGCTTCCCAAGCGCAAAGCCGCCAAAAGGTCCTCGACAAAATCGTGCGCATCGAGAAACCCAAAACCCCCCGGAAAATCTTCCGCTTCAA
>CALQKQ020000150.1 GCA_943331195.2 Akkermansia muciniphila
CCTGCCGCCATGTTCGTGAAGATCGCCAGCGCGCACCAGTCGGAGATCTGGGTGGAGAAAGATGAGGAGCAGGTGAACGGGAAGAGCATCATGGGGCTGATGATGCTGGCGGCGGGCTTTGGATCGAAGCTGACGGTCACGGCCGAGGGACCAGACGAGGAGCAGGCCATGGCGCAGATTGAGGCCCTGATTGCGAGCGGATTTTCGGAAAATCGCTAGAACTGGGGGCTGCGCCAAGTTGGGGCGGGGCGTTCCCAGGGGGGGCAACAAAAAGCCGCAGGTCGAAACCTGCGGCTAGAAGTGGGTGGCCGAGGCGGCCGGGATTACATTTTCATTTTGGCGTGGGCGGCGTGGGCCGCGGGTTTGGCGGCGCTGTCGCAGCTGGAGCAGGCGGCGGCGGGTTTGGCGGCGGCTTTGTCGGCGCAGCAGCTGCCGCCGGATGTGGTGCAGGCGCAGCTGGAGAGGAGGAGGGCGGCGGCGGCGCTGAGGAGGAGGGCGAAGGTTTTCATGGTAGGGTGGTGTTGTGGGTTGAGCCTTGCTGTACGAAGGCTGGGGGGTAGCTTAGCGCGCTTTTTTGGGGGAGGGCAGCGCTTTTTTGAAGTGGGCGCCGTCGCGGAGGGCGGTGGTGGTGCCGCCCTTGAGGTCCCGGAAGCGAGGGGAGGGCCTGGGCGGGGCGTTTTTCATGGGGCAGGGCTGGCGGCGGGGGGCGGCTCCCAGGGTTCGCGGATGCGGACGATGGAAAGGGCGCGGCCGGTGAGGGGATCGATTTCGATGAGGGCGCCGCAGAGGAGGGCGGGGCCGGTGGCGACGGTGAAGCGGGAGGGCAGGGAAGTGACGAAGCGGCGCAGGACGGGGGGGATGTCGCTGCCGATGATGCTTTCGGTGGGGCCGCACATGCCGGCGTCGGTGAGGTAGGCGGTGCCGCCGGGAAAGATGGTTTCGTCGGCGGTTTGCACGTGGGTGTGAGTGCCGACGACGGCGGAGACGCGGCCGTCGAGGAAGCGGCCCATGGCGATTTTTTCGCTGGTGGCTTCGGCGTGGAAGTCGAGGAAGATGATGGGGGTTTCGAGGCGGAGGGCGGCGACTTCGGCGTCGAGGGCGAGGAAGGGGTTTTCCGTGGGAGGGTTGGTGAAGGTGCGGCCCATGGCGCAGGCGACGGCGACTTTTCCTTTGTCGGTGTCGAGGACGATGCTGCCTTGGCCTGGGGAGCCTGGGGGGAAGTTGAGGGGGCGGAGGAGGCGGGGTTCGGTGGCCATGTAGGGGATCAATTCGTTTTGATCCCAGCAGTGATCGCCGAGGGTGACGACGGTGGCGCCGGCGCGGAGGAGGCCGATGCAGAGGCGCGGGGTGAGGCCGCGGCCGGCGGCGGCATTTTCACCATTGATGATGACAAAGTCGGCGCGGAGGCGTTCTTTGAGGTCAGGCAAGAGGTCGGTGATGGCGCGGCGTCCGGGTTCGCCGAACACATCGCCTAAGAAAAGAATCCGCAAGGTTGCGGCGTTCGGCACAGTCAATGAAGCATCCACTTACAATTCATAAGGCGGCAGGTCGGGTGTTGTCCAACGGCAATGCCATGGGACGGCGGGGATTTTTGCGGGTGGGGGCGGCTGGGGCGGTGGGCGGGATGGTGGGTTGCGGTCGGCCGGGGTCGGTGCCGCAGGCGGTTCCGGCGGGGCCGCCGCGGGCGTGGCATCTTTCGGAATTGGCACCGCCGCCGGAGTGGAGTCGGCTGGATGTTTGGCAGGAAAAGATTAGCGGCAGCGCCTTCCGTCGCCTGCTGGAGCAGGTTTTGACGGATGGGACGGCGTTTTGGAGCACGGTGGAGCTGCAGGAGGATCGGGCCTTGATTCGGACGACGACGGCGGAAGTGGGGGCGCCGCGCTATGTGTTGCGCTTTGCGGCCGAGGGGACGGAGCCGGTGTCGGCGGTGGGGGAGGGGGGGCGCTATTGGCGTGGGGCGGCGGCCATGGGGTCGTCGCGGGAGCGGCCGCTGGAGGGAGTGCGGATTGCGCTGGATGCGGGGCATCTCGGGGGGCGCTGGGCGCAAATGGAGGCGCGGTGGTATCGGGTGGGGTCGGGGGCGGCGGTGATGGAGGGGGAGTTGACCTTGCAAACGGCGCGGGTGTTGCGGGCGGTGCTGGAGGAGCAGGGGGCGGAGGTGAGTTTGGTGCGGGAGGGGGCGGAACCGCTTGCGGAGGAGGCGCCGGAGGCCTTGCGGGGGGCGGCGCGGGAAAGCTTGGCGGCGGCCCTGGGGGTGGCGGCGGAGATCAGCGAGGAGCAAGTGAGGCGCGAGGCGGAACGGCTTTTTTACCGCACTTCAGAAATTCGGGCGCGGGGGCGGCGGGTCAACGAGGTGCTGCGGCCGGACTTGGTGGTGTGTTTGCATTTTAACGCGGAGGATTGGGGTGGGGATGCGGCGCAGCCGGTTTTTTCGGCGCGGAATCACCTCCATGTGTTGGCGCACGGCTGCTTGAGTGCGGCGGAGTTTGCTCTGGATGACCAGCGCCTCGATACGCTGCTGCGGCTGGTGCAGGGGATTCCGGAGGAGGAGATCCGGCTGTGCGATGGGGTGGCGCGGCAGTTGGCGCGGGCCACGGGGCTGCCAGCGTTCCGTTATGCGGGCAAGAACGCCCGCCGGGTGAATGAGAACCCGTTTTTGTGGGCGCGCAATCTCTTGGCGAACCGCGTGTATCAATGCCCTGTGGTTTTCACGGAGCCCTATGTGATGAATCACGCGGAGGTGTATGCGCGCCTCCAGGCGGGCGATTATGTGGGGGAGCGGGAGGTGGCGGGGCGGCGTTGCCGCAGTTTGTTTCGGGAATACGCGCAAGGCGTGGCCGATGGGCTGGCGGAGGCGCTGGCGGCGGGGAGGGGCTGAAGTAGGCGGGCTCAGGCACCCTTGGTGAGCAGGAGCACCAGGGCGCTGGATTTGTCGTAAATGGCCTTCACTTGGGCGGCCTCAAAGGGCTTGCCTTCGGGCATGTTGAGGAGGTTGCGGAGGTCTTCCAAGCCCTCGCGCAGCGGCTTCATCCAGGGGCGCTTTTGCAGGGTGGGGTTGAGTTCGGCGAGCAGGGCGCTGAAGTAGTCGAGGAGGTCGGCGCGGGCGAGCAGGCCGGCTCGCTCGGGGGAAAAGGGGTCGGAGGCGGTGCCGCTGGCGATTTGGAGGCCGCGCAGCCAGCCGCCCAAGCTGATGAGGTGCGCCATTTCCATGTCGCGGAGTAGGACCATGTCGCTTTCGACGTCTTTTTGGGTGCCGGCGAGGTCGTCGCGCAGGGTTTTCCAATCGCCCAGGGCGGAGTTTTCCAAGAGGCTTTTGGCGTGTTCGGTGACGCGGGCACCGGCGCCGAGGGCTTTGGCGTGTTTGAGGACGGCGCGGCCGGTGTCTTCTAAGTCGGAGATTTTTTCGGTTTGGACGGAGAGGAAGCCGTCGCCGATGAGGACGCCCAGGGAGAGGGCCACGAGGGAGCGGTCGCTGGAGGTGGCTTTGGGGAGGGGTCGCTTAAGTTTTTCGTAGGGCAAGGAGCCGAGGGCTTCGAGTTGGGCGAAGATTTTGCGGATGGAGGGGGTGGTGAAGCGGTTGACGCCATATTCCTCGCGGAGGTGCTCGTCTTCGAGGAGGTCGTCGGGGACCTCGGGCATGGCAGGGGGCGCTGGGGTCGATTTTGGAGCGGGTGGGGCGGAATCAGCGGCGGGCAGCGGGAGCGGCAGGGCGGCAGCCAGCAGGCAGAGGAAAAAGGCAGGCAGCGAGGGAGACATGGGGCGCGGGCGGCAGGGAGGGGAACTCCAGCGATTTCTAGGACTATGGGCGAGCTGAGCGCGTTTTCGAGTAGTTTCCGTGGAATATTTGCCCTGTTGACGGGTGGGGGAAGTCGCGGCTGTTTCCGTGCTTCCCGGATCCAGGGCGGTCCGGGGTCATTTGATTTGCTATGCAATTGCCGACTCTCCTTTGGCTCTGCTGCTACTTATTCGTAGTGGTCGGCCTGTCTGCTTTCGGCCTTCACCGCTGGTTTTTGGTGGGGCTATTCTGGAAAAACTATCGGAATCCGCCGCAGCCGCTGGGCCGCTTTGCTGAGCTGCCCCTGATCACGGTGCAGCTGCCCATCTTCAACGAGCAACTGGTGGTGTCCCGCCTGGTCAAGGCGGTCGCGGCGTTGGATTACCCGAAGGAGCTGCTGCAAATTCAAATTCTCGACGATTCCACGGACGAAACGCAGCAGATCTGCGAGGCCGAGGCTGCGGCGCTGCGGGCCCGGGGCTTCGATGTCCTCCTGCTGCATCGGGTGGACCGCACCGGCTTCAAGGCGGGGGCGCTGGAACATGGGATGGCCCAGGCCAAGGGGGATTTCATCTTCATCCTCGACGCTGATTTTGTGCCCGCGCCCGGCGTGCTCCACGAAATGGTGCACTATTTCACGGATGAGAAGATCGGCATGATCCAGACGCGCTGGGGCCACATCAATCGGGATTACTCCGTGCTCACCAAGGCTCAAGCCCTCTTTCTCGACGGGCACCTCGTGGTGGAGCAGGTCGCCCGCAGCCGCAGCGGTCGCTTCTTTAATTTCAATGGCACTGCGGGCATGTGGCGCAAGCAGACCATCATCGACGCGGGGGGCTGGCAGCACGATACTCTCACGGAAGACCTCGACTTGAGTTACCGCGCCCAGATGAAGGGCTGGAAGTTCATCTTCCTGAAGGATGTCATCAGCCCTGCGGAGTTGCCCGTGGACATCAGCGGCTTCAAGAGCCAGCAATTTCGCTGGACCAAGGGCTCCATTCAGACTTGTCGGAAAATCCTCGGGCCGGTTTGGCGCAGCGACATCCCCCTCATCCTCAAAATCGAGGCCACGGTGCACCTCGGAGCCAATTACGCGTACCTCTTACTTTTGCTGATGCTCTTTTTGGTTTTTCCCGGAGCGGGCGCAGACTTCAAGATGGGCGGGTATCGCGGGCTCCTCCTCGACCTCCCGGTTTTCCTCCTGACCACGGCCTCGGTGGGAGCGTTCTACCTGTCCAGCCAGATCGCGGCCTACCCCAAGACCGGCTGGAAGAACATCATCTACTTGCCGGTCCTGCTGGCCTTGGGCACGGGCATGAGCATCAGCAATGGCAAGGCCGTCATCGAAGCCATGCTGGGCAAGGAAAGCGCGTTCATTCGCACCCCAAAATACGGCATTGAGAAAAAGGGACAGGCCTGGAAGCGGCCCGCCGGGCGACCCGCCAAAAAAGGGCTGCTGGGATTAGAATTTCTGCTGGCCATATATTTCACAGGGGTCGTTATTTTTGGAATTTTAAATAAACACTGGTTCTCTCTGCCGTTTTTGCTTATGTTCATGTCTGGTTTTTGGTACGTGGCTGCGGGTTCCCTCGCGCAGGCCCTGCGAAACCGGCCCAGCAATGAACCCGGCAACCCTGTGGTGGCCTAAATCTTTTTAAAAAAATGATCCTCCTCGCCCGCCGCCTGCTTGCCGCCGCTGCACGGCGTGGACCCCGCCAAAGGGCGCTGTGGGGCCTGATCGCGCTGGGCGGGCTGTCGAGTTGCACCGCGACCAAGCCGGACCGGGCGCTGCTGGTGAGCGTCGCGGATCAGAAAATGGCCCTGTATGAGAAAGGGGAGGCGGTGCGGGTGTATGGGGTCTCCACTTCCAAGTTCGGAGTGGGGGACAAGCCTTCCAGCAACTGCACTCCGCTGGGGAAGATGAGGGTGGCCAAGAAGATCGGCCTAGGCCTGCCGCCGGGCATGGTCTTTAAATCGCGCCAGCCCACGGGGGAAGTCCTGCGGCCGAATGCGCCGGGGCGGGATCCCATCGTGAGCCGGATTTTGTGGCTGCAGGGAACGGAGTCGCAGACCCGCAACGCCTTTAGCCGTTTCATTTATATTCACGGCACCCCTGAGGAGCTCAACATCGGGCGCCCCGCCAGCTTCGGGTGCATTCGCATGCGCAGCATGGATGTGATCGACCTCTTCAACCACGTGCCCGTGGGCCTTCCGGTGGTGATTGAGAAGGGGCATCTTCCGGGGGAGGCGCGCCGCCAGCCGGAATACGCCTATGTGGCCCCGCCGCCGCCGGTGGCCCCGCTCAAGCAATTTGGCCCGACCCGGCCGGGAACGCGCCCCGCCAATGCGGTGGCCAGTGTCCGCCAGCGCTAATTACCCTTCAGCCGCCCCTTGACAGCCCGAATATCGGGCCTAGTTTCGCCCTCCTTTCTTAATCGACTTTCCAAAGACATGGCCAACAACAAATCCGCCAAGAAGCGCAATCGCCAGACCGTGGCCCGCACCGCCCGCAACCGCTCCATCAAGACCCGCGTCAAGAACGCCCGCAAGGCGGCCCTCGCCGCCATTTTGAGCGGAGACAAAGAAGCCATTGCCGCCAAGATCGCGATCTATTCTTCCACCGCCGACAAAGCGGCCAACCGCAACGTGATCCACAAGAACGCGGCCTCCCGCTTCAAGTCCCGCATCGCCGCCGCTCTCGCCAAGGCCACCGCCTAACGATTCTACCGGCTTTTTGGAAGCCTTCGAGGACCTTCCTCCACTCGGTTCTTTTCACGAGCGCGCTTTCCCCCAGGGGAGGGCGCGCTTTTTTGTGGGCGCGCGCCGCAGGTTTTTGCTGAAAAAAAAAGGGACCGCCGCTGGCGGCGGCGGTCCCCTTCGCGATAACCTTAAAACTGCTTGCCGATGGAAAGCATCACGTAGTAGTCGGCAAAGGCGGCATCGCCATGGCGCGGAACGCCCGTAGCTGCCTGCCACTGTTTGTCGGGCACACTCTGGAAGCGCTCATTGTAAAAGACCACGGGCACCGATAGCGAGGCGCTCCAACCGTGCTTCATCCACGAAACGCTCGGCTCCACCGCAATGTTCATCCCCGGGCGGCGGAACCCATCGCTGCTCCCCACCAGATCGCGCACGGGTTGCCCCTCGCTGCGCAGGCCCAAGCCCACCGTGAGACCCGCCGCAGGACTGACCAGCCACTCCACCCCGCTCCGAATCAAAAACGTGTCCCCAATGGACATGACTGATTCAAAGGGATTCGAGCGCAGCGTCGCTACCCCGTTGTCGGTTTCCGGGGTGACCAGATAGGAACCTTGCACGTAGCCGGAGAGGCGCTCGGTAAAGTTATAATAGCCATAGAGGTCCAGGGGAATCCCCCAGCCGCCATCGCCAGGCTGAATCGACTGGTCCGCCGCGCGGGTTTCAGGATCGGAAACGATGTCGCCGTTTTTATAGGTTTTGCGGCGGGTCATGACGTCTTTTTCGCCGGTAGGGGCATCCACGCCAATGCCGAGTCGCACATTGCCTTTCCCGGCGACGCTGGCTGCTGGGCGCGCGGCTGCCGCGCCCTTGCCGGTGGGGGCCGCCGGAGCGACCTCGCCGGCTGGGTTCCACAGCCAAGCATTGAAGCTCAAGCGGATGTCGCCCAAGCCGTTGGCGTGGGAATCCCAGCGCCCGACCACGGGCAGTTCCCGATTATTCTCCAAATAAATCGGGCTGGAGCGGTCGTTCTCCACAAAAGGCACATCCAAAGAGAGACTGAAGCGAGGCGTGAAGGAATACTGCATCCCCAAATCATAGGAGCTCAATTCATTGATGACCTCGCTGCCCTGGCGCTGGCGCTCCTCCTGCTCATCGGTGCCGATGAAGTGGCGGTCCGAGCGCAACCAGCGGTACCCGACAAAGGCCTGCAGGCCCGCGAAGGGTCGGTCGCCTAGGTCAGCCCCGGCAAAGGAAAGATGCGGGGTCGGGGTCACGGGGCAGCGACCGGCGACACAGCCTTGCGCGGCGGCATGGGGAGCGGCACCGGCCAAGGTCAAGAGGGCGGCCAATCCGAGGAACTGGGGCGAAGCAGAAAGCGAAGGGAGTTTTATCATAAGAGCGCCTCCTCAAGCAAAGTTGGCGACGCCGGTCCAGCTCCAATGGATGAACCGCCCCCACCGCTGGATAGAGCGCCTTTCTCAGGGGGCCAAACTTTCAACTCATCCGACTGATCCTCCGGTCGACCGCGCGCTGCGCTCTTGTGC
>CALQKQ020000151.1 GCA_943331195.2 Akkermansia muciniphila
CAGTGCCGCGCACGAGGTTTCCCCTGCTTTGCCCCCCAGGCCATCGCGGTAGTCGGGGATCAAGGAATGGGCGCTATGACGCAGGTGGCCGAAGCTGCGGTGCAAGCATCCGAAGACCTGTCCTGCAGGCCTGCTCCCTCAGGCCAGCCGTGGAGCGGAGGGATGCAGTTATGAGCCGCGGGCGTAGCTGGCGCAGCGGCTGAACCAACCGGCGCGCCATTGGCTTTCGGGTTTGGGAGCGAGGCGGATGCGGCGGTCGAGGGTCTCGCGGGCGGCCCGGGCGAATTCGGCGGGGGCCTGGGCGGGGCCGGGGGTGCCGCGCATGGTTTCGAGGACTTGGAGGAGACCCCAGCCGACGCCTTGGTAGCGCTCGGCGGGGTTGGTGCCTTCGCCTTTGAAATTCACGTAATCCATCAGGCAGTAGAGGCCGGCGGGGGAGTCGCTCAGGGCGAGGAAGCGACCCTCGATGAGGCGGCGCTGGGCGGGGGGAGCGGCGGCGAGGATTTTGGGAAGGCTGCGGAGGCTGCGCTGGGCGGCGAATTCGCCTTGGAGGGAGATGGTTTGAGCGAGGAGAGCGCGGAGTTCCTGCATGCGGGGGGAGCGGGCCTGGGCCTGGAAGGCGGCGCGGTTTGGCCACGGGCAGTCGGGGGCGCGGATCCAGGCGGGCACTGGGACGCGGCGGGCCATGAGGAAGGCGATGAGGCTGGGGAAGCTTTCCTCGTAGCTGCGGCGGCCCCTTTTGGGGTACCAGATGAAATGCCCGATCCCGAAGGAGCCGAAGGCCTCGCCCTGGTTCCAGCTGGTCAGGCCCGCGACGGTGCCGCCGCACTCATTTTGCCAGATGCGGCGGCCAATTTGTTGGGCGGCGGCCGGGGGGATGCGGAAGTCCTCCCCGTAGACCAAGGTGGACATCCCGCAAAGCAGGGTGATCCATAAAACCAAACGGACAGGCCATGGTTGGCCCGGATCTAGCGGATGAACACGGATTTTGGAGGACATGACCGCAAGGATCGCCCGGTGGGGCTGGCGTTCCGCCTTACACGAAGCGGATGGAGGCGCCGGGGACTTCGCCGCGGGCCATGGCTTCGTGGGCCTCGGGGGTGCAGGCGGAGTCGATGGGGGCATCGGCTTCTTTGGAGGAGCCGCCGACGAGGCCTTCGGCGAGGAGGTAGCGCTCCACTTCTTCGCCGCTGATGTCGGCCAGCATGACGCCATTGACGACGACGCAGGGGCTGAGGGGTTGGCCGCTTTTTTGTTCCATTTCCCAGCGGAAGGCGGGGTTTTTAATGATGTCCTTTTCTTCGAAGGGGAGGTCGTATTTGCGCATGATGGCGCGGATGCCTTCGCTCCAACCGCAGAAGGTTTTGACGTAGGCAGTGATGGCGGGGGCGGGTTGGCTCATGAGGAAAGGGGTTTGAGGGAAGGGTTGCGGGCAGGAAAAGCGAAGGGGGAAGGGGATGCCGCGAGGTGGCGGCGGGAAAGAAGCATACAGGTGCCGCTTAGGGGGTGCAACTTGGGAAATGGGCCGCCTTTTTCCTTTGCTGCCGGGGGGCTTTGCAGCGAGAAGCCCGGACCTCCTTTTATGTCCGATGCTCTCTCTTCCCGCGCTGCGGCTCGTCCCTGCCGGGTGGTTTTGCTGGGGGGACAAGGGCTGCTGGGCGGGGCTTTTCGGCGGGCTTGGGCGGAACATCCCGGGTTTGCCCTGCGCGAATTCACTCGGGCGGAGCTCAATTTGACTCGGCCGGAGCAGATTGAACAGGCCCTGGAGCGGGTGGAGTTCGATGTTTTGGTCAATGCCGCAGCCTACACGCAGGTCGACGACGCCGAGGTGCAGCCCGATCTGGCCTTGGCGGTGAATGCTCGGGCACCCACCATCCTAGCGGGGCTGTGCGCGGCCCGCGGGGCTCGTCTGGTGCACTTTAGCACGGATTATGTTTTTGATGGTCACCAAAGCCGACCCTACCGCGAAAGCGACGCGGCAGCGCCCCTCAGTGCCTATGGGCGCTCCAAATGGGAAGGCGAACAGGGGGTGGCGGCGGCCTCCCCTGAACATCTTATTCTTCGCCTGGCTTGGCTGTTTGGGCCGGGCCGCGACGCCTTTCCCGAGTGGGTCCTGCGGCAGGCCGTCAGCCACGGCGAGGTCCGGGTGGTTTCGGACAAAACGGGATCGCCCACCTTTAGCGTAGACGTTCCGGGGTGGGTCGAGGCCCTACTGGCACCGGGCCGGGCGGCGGCGGAGGGGCCATGGCCGGGACTTTTTCACCTCGTTAATGGCCCGGCGTGCTCGTGGTTGGAATACGCCCAGGGGGTGCTGGACGCAGCGGCGGCGCTCGGCTGGCCGCTGCGCTGTCGCCATCCCAGCCCGGTGGCCCTGGCCAGTTTGCCGGGCCTGACGGCGGAGCGGCCACGGCAGTCGGCGCTGGACACCAGCCGATTCACCCAGTGCACGGGCCTGCGGCCTCGGCCTTGGCGGGAAGCGATGGCGGAGCACCTGAGCCGCCAGGGGCGGGCTGGCGCTTGAAGTTTCGTGCCAAAACAAACTTTTTTGGGAGGCCGGGATCTAAATCCCTTGACCCTGGGCGAATCGGGGCTAGATGACCTGCCCATTTCGCGCCTTTTCCCTTTTCCAAATCCTAAGTCCTATGTCCAGAATCTGCATGATCTCCGGTGCCAAGCCGTTCCGCGGCCGCCGTATTCACCACAGCGGCAAAGCTAAGAAAGAGGGCGGGATCGGCCTCAACCACGTCAAGAAGGTCAACCGCACCTTCACCCCGAACCTGCGCGACAAGCGCATTTGGGTTCCGGAACTAAACACTTTCGTGAAGCTCAAGCTCACCGCCCGGTCCCTTAAGACCATGAACAAAAACGGAGCCTACAACGTCCTCAAAAAGGCCGGTCTCGTCTAAGACAGCTTCTCGGGAGCCCCTCCCCCCTTACAACCCCTCACCCGCGTCCACCGCACCTTATTCTATGGCATTCAGCGTCCTTTCCAAAAAGTCCTCCAAAACTTATTATCTTCACATCCGCGAGACTCCCCGCGCCGATGGCAAGGTGACCCGCTTGTTCTACTTCTCGGGCTCCGCCGAAGGCGCGGCCGATGTCTGTCCTGAAGGCTACACGGTGGTGGAAAATGAGCGCACCGGCCTCCCCTTCCTGAAGAAAAAGGTCTAAAACCGCTTTTCTTTTTACTAAGCCCTCTGTTTCCCGTCGAGGGAGACCGAGGGCTTTTTTGTGCCCCTTTCTCGCCTTCCAAACCGCGCGGCGTTCCCGCTTCGCGCCTTGAACCCCGCCCCTTTCCCCGCCATGTCCCTTCCCCACGTTGCTATCGTTGGAGCCACCGGTGCCGTCGGCATCGAAATGCTGCGCTGCTTAGAGCGGCGGCAGTTTCCGGTCGGTCAACTGACCCTGCTGGCCAGCGCACGCAGCGCGGGCAAAAAACTGCTTTTTCGCGGCCAGGAACATCTGGTGCAGGAACTGACCCCAGCGAGTTTTGCCGGCGTCACCATCGCTCTTTTTAGCGCTGGCGGGGGCATTTCGCGCGATTTTGCCCCCCATGCGGTGGCGGCCGGCGCGGTGGTGGTGGATAATTCCTCGGCCTTCCGCATGGACGACCGCGTTCCCCTGGTGGTGCCGGAGATCAACGCCGCCGATGCCCTGCGGCACAGCGGCATCATCGCCAACCCCAACTGCAGCACCGCGATCGCCCTGATGGCGCTCTACCCGCTGCACCAGGTCTTTGGGGTGAAGCGCGTGTTCGCGAGCACCTATCAAGCGGTCAGCGGCACGGGCGCGCAGGCCATTGCAGAGCTGGCGGCGCAGACGCGCGCCTGGGCCGCCGAGGCCCGCGCCTGGGACGATGCCAAGCTAGCCACTCCCCCACAGGTCTATCCTCACCAAATCGCTTTCAACGCCCTGCCTCAGGTTGATAGTTTCCTCCCGAGTGGCTATACCAAGGAGGAAATGAAAATGGAGCAGGAAGGCCGCAAAATCATGCACCACGCGGCCTTCAAGGCGAGCGTCACCTGCGTGCGCGTCCCGGTTTTCCGCTCCCACAGCATCGCCATCAGCGCTGAATTCGAGAAACCGATCACCGCCGCCGCCGCCCGCGCCGTGCTGGAACAGGCGCCCGGTCTCGACGTCATCGACGATCCCGCCCGCCAACAATATCCCCTGGCGCTCGACGTCGCCGGCCGGGACCACTGCGCGGTTGGCCGCCTCCGCCAAGACTGCGCCCTAGACAATGGGCTAGCTTTCTGGGTGGTCGGGGACCAGCTCCTCAAAGGTGCCGCCCTCAACGCCGTGCAAATCGCCGAGCTCCTGCTCTAAGCCTCCCCGCGGCCCCGATGCCGCTAACGCCCCGATCCCCACCATCGCGGCGGCCCGCGGCCGGATCGACAAAAGAGCAAGTCCGCTCCGCGTCGACCACTCCGGGGCTCGCCGTGGTCGGATAGGGGCAATAACATGCGTGGACTTTTCGAGGTCGCCTCTATAGAGTGGCATGTTATATGGAGGATTCTTTCGCATTGTTCCTGGTGGGGGTGGCCATTTGTATTTTAGTGATGCCCCTCGCCGCCCTCGTCTTTGCGGTAAAGGCGCGCCGGGAGGCGAAAGCATTGAATCAAAAAATCAACCTGCTGCGAGCGCAGCAGGCGGAAGCAGTCCGTCATGCGGCAGGCCTGGCCGAGCGCCTCGGCCGCTTGGAAGCGGCGAACCAGTGGACGCGCCCTGCCGCAACCCCTGATCCTGAGGAGGAGGCCGCAACCGACCCGCGGCTTTCGCTTGAGGTTTCGGAGGCCTTCCTGCCCCCTGCGCCGGAGGTGCCGGAGGCGTTCCTGCCACCGGGCTTACCGACTGCTCCGGAGATACCGACTCCGCTTGCGCCGATGCCCGAGAGACCGGCACGGCCAATCCCGCCGGTGCCCCACATGGAAGTGACGCCGCGCAGCCCCAGGGTTTCGTCTAAGGCTAAAATGGAGCAATTCTTGGGCGCGAAGCTTTTCGCGTGGGTGGGCGGACTAGCGCTTTTTCTGGGCATCTTATTTTTCGTGAAGCTGGGCATTGAGCGCGGCTGGATTTCGCCGGGGCTCCGCACCGCCATCGGCTTTGTGGTTGGGATCGGCTTGGTGGGTGGAGGCGTCGCCATGCAGCGGCGGCAGCTTTATGCCACGCTGGCCCACACGCTCTGCTCGACGGGGATTGTTATCCTGTATGGGGTGAGCTTTGCGGCCCACGCGCTCTATCGCATTCCGCCATTCGACAGTGCGCTGGTGACCTTTGGGCTGATGGCGCTGATCACGGCGACGGCGTTCTTGCTCGCTTTGCGCATGGAAGCACAAGTGGTGGCGGTATTGGGCATGTTGGGGGGCTTTTTAGCGCCGATGCTGTGCGCGACGGGCCGCGACAATCCTGGCGGGCTGTTCAGCTATATTGTGCTGCTCGACATCGGGGTGCTCGCGGTGGCCAAGCGGAAGCGCTGGCTGCATCTCACCGCCTTGGCTGCGGCGGGGACAATCCTCACGCAGAGCGGATGGATGGTGGCCTTTTTCCAGGCTTCGTCCTACGCGGTGGGTGCGGCGACGTGGATTCCGGTGATGGTATTTCTTGGTTTTGCCCTGGTATTTATGCTGGCGGCATGGCGATCCCGGAAGAGCCAAGACGAGGATCTTTTTCCGGCTGGTGCCGCGCTCGCCCTGTGCGGCAGCGCCATGGTGGCGGCCTTTGTCTTTTTGGGCTATGGTGCCATCACGGAACGTCCAGGGCTGCTCTACAGCTTTGTTTTGGGCATCAATGCGATAGGAATGCTCGTGGTGTGGCAACAGCCGCGCTTTGCCATCGCGCATGGCATCGCGGCTTCCCTGACGTTCCTTCATCTCGCGAGGTGGACCACTGCGGATCTCAATCCTGAGCTGGTGCCGCAGGCGCTGGGGATTTATCTTTGCTTTGGGCTGATGCAGGCCGGGTTTGCCGCGCTGTGGCCGCGCCACAGTGAAAAAGTTATCCCGCTGCTGGGGTGGGCCCCGCTGGTCAGCCTGCTGCTGATGCTGATGGCGGTGCTGACGCTGCGCGCGATCAGTTTTGTGATTTGGCCGGCGATCTTTGTGGCCGATCTTTTGATCATAGGGCTTGCGGTGGTGTCAGGGGTTTTGGTGACGGTGTTGGTGGCACTGGTGCTGACCTTGGTCACGGCGGGAGCTTGGTTGTTCCACCTTCCGGTGGCGGCGACGGGCAGTTTGAGTTTGTTCATCTTGGTGGTCGGCGCTTTTGCGGTGTTCTTCGGCGCGGTGAGCGCGTTTCTCGCTCGAAAAATGCCCCAAGCGGCGGTGGCCTCGCTGCTGCCGGTCAGTTCGGCGGTGTTGCCCTTTGGTTTGCTTATGCTGGCGACGGTGCACTTGGGGGTGAGTAATCCTTCGCCGATTTTTGGTCTGGCGTTCTTGCTGGCGGTGTTTCTGCTGGGCCTGGCGCGGCTGGGCGGACTGACGGTGCTGGTGCCAACGGCGCTGGGCTGTGTGTTGGCGCTCGAATGGACCTGGCATCAGCAGGGATTTAGACCGGAATATGCGGCGGTGCCTTTGCTGTGGTATCTTAGCTTCTATTTGCTTTTCACGCTCTATCCGGTGGTTTTCCGCGTGTGGGCAACGCGCCGTTTGCCATGGGTTGCTGCTGCCGCCGCCGGCTTGGGCACCTTCGGGCTGGTCTATCAGGTGGTGAAGGAGGCCTGGCCGAATCAAATGATGGGGCTACTCCCCTTGGCCTTCAGCGTGGCTCCGCTGCTCGGCATCGGATTGGTGCTGAAGCGGCACGGCCCGGACAATCCGGCCCGCCTAACTCAGCTGGCGTGGTTAGCCGGGGTGGGGCTGTTTTTCATCACCTTGATCTTTCCCCTGCAGTTCGAGAAGCAGTGGATCACCCTCGGTTGGGCTTGGGAGGGGGCCGCGTTGTGCTGGCTTTTCGGCCGCGTGCCACATCCAGGTCTGCGCGCCACGGGAACGGTGCTGCTCGGTGCGGCCTTCATGCGCCTCGCGCTCAATCCTGCGGTGTTACAGTATCAAATGCGCGGGGAGATGCCCTTCCTGAACTGGCAACTTTATGCCTACAGCCTGGCGGCGCTGGCGATGTTTCTAGCTGCGGCGTGGCTCAAGCCGCCGCAGCATCGGTGGAGCACCCTCAACTTGCGTGGCCTGTTCTGCGCCTTCGGGGGGATCTTGCTCTTTCTGTTGTTGAACATCGAAATCGCCGACGCCTTCCAGCCGGTGGGCAGCCCATCGATCGCTTTCAACTTCGAGGGCAACTTCGCCCGCGACATGACTTACACGATCAGTTGGGCCCTGTATGCCCTGGGGCTGCTCGCGCTGGGCTTCTGGAAACACAATCGGTACATCCGTTACCCGGGTCTCGGTTTGCTGGCAGTGGCCCTGGTGAAGCTGTTTTTCCACGACTTGGCCAATATCGATAGCATTTATCGCATCGGGGCCCTGATCGCCGTGGCCATGATCGCGCTGCTCGCCTCGTTTTTGTATCAACGGTTCCTCAGTGAGGATAAATCATGAAATCCTATCTTTTCTTCTTGGGTCTTGGTGCGGTGTCGGGCGCGAGCGCGGCGGATTGGGCGGCCTGGACGCACCGACAAACCGTGCCCATCGCGCAGCCGGGCCTGACCCGCTTGGTTCTCGATCCGGCGCTGCTCGATGCTTCCCGGACGACCAGCGGCGCGGCCTTTCACGATCTGCGGGTCATCAGTCCAGCGGGCGTCGAAACGCCCTATGTCGTGGCCTTGCCGCGCACCGTGCAGCCGGAGTATCTCCAGGCCAAGGCCTTTAAAGTTGCCCTCAACCCGATGTCGACGGTGCTCGTTTTTGAGCCGCCCACAGGCGATGCCATTAGCGAAGTCCTCCTCCAAACCGACGCCACCGACTTCATCAAGGCGGGGACGTTAGAAGCGAGCC
>CALQKQ020000152.1 GCA_943331195.2 Akkermansia muciniphila
CGAAAATAAAGTTAGTGCAGTCACTCTCATACGAAATCAACGACTTGCATGAACGGACGCGGAAACCCTGGGGCGTGGGGTTCAGGGCGTGGGGAGTTCGGGGTAGAGGAGGGCGGGTTGGCAGCGGCGGCGGAAGGCGTCGGTTTCGGGGGTCCAGGCGGCGGTGATTTGGGCGAGGGGGGTGCGGTTGCGGATGGCTTGGAGGGTGGGGGGGTGGAAGAGGAGTTGGTTGACCTTGGCGAGTTGGAATTGTTCGCCGTGTTCTTCGTAGAGGGCTTGGGCGATGGCGATGCCGAGGCGGACGGGGTGCAGTTCGCGGGGGTCGGAGACGGCGAAGTGGAGGCCGTGGCAGCGTTGGTCGGCGAAGGTGTTAGCGGTGGGGGTGAAGGACGTGACTTCGAAGCGGAGGCCGGGGATGCCGACGTGGCGGAGGCGGCGGGCGAGGGCTTCGGGGTCGATCCACGGAGCGCCGACCACAAGGAAGGGTTGGGCGGTGCCGCGGCCGACGGAGACGTTAGCGAATTCGAGCAGGCCGAGGCCGGGGTAGAGGAGGGCGGCCTCGGGGGATCGCATGTTAGGGGAGGGATTGACCCAAGGCGCTAGGGTTTCGCGAAAAGTGAAGGAGCGTTGCCAGCCCTCGAGGGGCAGGACGGTGAGGGCGAGGCGGGGGGTGCGCTCGAGGGCGAGGAGGCGGGCGATTTCGCCGATGGTGAGGCCGTGGCGGATGGGGAGGCTGTGGCAGGCGACGAAGGTGTTATCGACATTGAGGGGGAGGGGGCCTTCGACGGCGAGGCCGCCGATGGGGTTGACGCGGTCGAGCACGACGAGGGGAAGGCCGCTGGCTTGGGCGGCTTCCATGCAGTTGAGCAGGGTGGAAATGTAGGTGTAGAAGCGGGTGCCGATGTCTTGGATGTCAAAAACGAGCACGTCGAGGCCTGCTAGGGAGGCAGGGGGCGGCTTGCGGTCTTGGCCGTAGAGGCTGGTGATGGGGAGCCCGCTGGCGGGGTCGGTGGAGTCGGCGATGCCTTCGCGGTCGAGCTTGCCGGCGATGCCGTGTTCGGGGCTGAAGAGGCGGAGGAGTTGGGCGCCGGGGATTTTTTGGATCGCGGCTAGGGTGGTGGTGCCATCGGAGGTTAGGCCGGTTTGATTGGTGATGAGGCCGATCTTGCGGTTTTGCAGGGCGGCGAGGCCGCTGGCGGCGAGGCGGTCGGCGCCGGACCAGACGCGGCGGGCGACGCCCATGGCTTCGGCGGCGAGGGTGGCGCTGTGCCAGCGCAACTCTTTGACGCTGTGGTTTTCATCGGGGTGGTTGCGATTGGTCATGAGCACGAAGCAGGTATCGGCGGCGGGATCGATCCAAAAGCAGCCTCCGGTCCAGCCGGTGTGGCCGAAGGAAGTGGGGCCGAAGTGGGCGCCTTTGGGGTCGGAGAAGGCGGAGCCGGCGTCGAAGCCGAGGGTGCGGCGGACGCCGCCGGGCAGGGTGGGGAGGACGGTGGTGAGGGCGCGGACGGTGGCTGGTTTCATGAGCACTTGGCCGGAGGGGGACTTGCCGCCGTCTAGCAACATGCGGCCATAGCGGCCGATATCGCGGGCGGTGGTGAAGAGGCCGGCGTGACCGGCGATGCCGCCCATGCGGCGGGCGGTGGGATCGTGGACGACGCCGAGGATGACGGTGGGGCCCTCGCGGGTGGTGGGGGCGATGCGGGGGCGGAGGCGGGGGGAGGGGAGGTAGCCGGTGTCGGCCATGGCGAGGGGTTGGAAGAGGCGGCGCTGGCTGAATTGTTGGAGGGACTCGCCGGAGACGCGGCGCACGATTTCGCCGAGGAGGATGAAATTGAGATCGCTGTAGCGGAATTCTTTTCCGGGCGCCGACAGTAGGGGTTCGGCTAGGGCGCGGGCCAGGCCGGCGGCGTAGCCATCCCAGGCGGGACCTGGCCCCAGGCCGGAGCGGAGGCCGGAGAGGTGGGTGAGCAGGTGGCGCAGGGTGATTTGTGCGCGGCCGGCGCCGGTGAATTCGGGGAGCCAGCGGGCGGCGGGTTGGTCGAGGGCTAACTTGCCGTCTTCGACGAGCAAATGGATGGCGGGGGCGGTGACCATGACCTTGGTGAGGGAAGCGGCGTCGAAGATGGTATTTTCCGCCATGGGGCGGATGTTGGGGTCGAGGGAGCGGTTGCCGAAGTGGTTTCCCCAGCCGTGGCCGGCGTGGTCGAGCCAGATGACGGCACCGGGAACGTCGCGCCGCTTGACGGATTCTTCGAGGAACTGGGTGAGTTCGGTGAGTTTGGTAGGATCGAAGGCGCGAGAAGCCTTGGGGGCGGCGGCGCTGGGGCTGAGGAGGAGGCAGAGGGCGGCCGCGTGGAGGGCGAGGGTGCGGAGGAGGTGCATGGGGGGAGGCGGGGGGAAGGAATAGGCGCGGCGGGCCCCGCGAAGGGGGGCGGGCTAGGGATGGGTGATTTCGATGGCGGCGCGGGCGACGTAGGGGCTTTCGCGGAGGGCGGCTTGCTGGGGGAAGCGCCAGAGGCGCCACCAGACGCGGGCGCAGCCGAGCACGATGATGGTGACGGAGAGGAGGAAGAGGCTGGTGAGGGCGGCGTCGATGTAGAGATTGAGGGCGAGGCGGGATTGGCCGCGGGCGGCGGCGGCGCGGGCGCTCCAGAGGAAGCCGAGGGGGGAGTTGGCGAAGATCTTGATGAGCCCGGCGCTGAAGGTGACGGAGGTGAGGAACACGAGCGGGGCGAGGGTGGTCCAGGCGTAGCGGGCCCGGCCCATTTTGATGATGATGGTGGTGCCGAGGCAGAAGGCGATGACGGCGAGGAGTTGGTTGGCGATGCCGAAGATAGGCCAGAGGCTAGTGGCGATGCCTTCGGGATCGACGGAGCCTTGATACATGAGGAAGCCCCAGGCGCCCACGAGGAGGGCGCTGCTGAGAAAGTTAGCGGACCAGGACTTGGTATCGCCCAGCGCGGGCAGGGCGTGGCCGAGGAGGTCTTGGAGGATGAAGCGGCCCACGCGGGTCCCGGCATCCAACGTGGTTAGGATGAAGAGGGCCTCGAACATGATGGCGAAATGGTACCACAAGTCCAAGCCGCCGGCGGGGACGACTTTGGCGAACATCACGGCCATGCCCACGGCGAAGGTGGGGGCGCCGCCGACCTTGCCGATGAGGGAGGGTTCGCCCATTTCGCGGGCGAGGGCTTGCATTTCGGGCACGGTGGTGTGGAAGGCGGCGGCGTGGGGGCCGACCGCCATGGGCGTTAGGGCGCTATTGACCTTGGCGACGGCGACTTCGAGGGCGGCGGGGGACAGATTGGGGACACCGGTATTGATGGCGAAATACTGGGCGGGGGGCAGGGAGCAGGCGGCGATGATGGCCATGAGGGCCACGAGCATTTCCGTGACCATGGAGCCATAGCCGACGAGGCGGATGTCCTTTTCGCGCTTCATCAGCTTGGGAGTGGTTCCGCTGGAAATGAGAGAGTGGAAGCCGCTAACCGCTCCGCAGGCGATGGTGATGCAGACGAAGGGAAAGACTGGGCCGGGGACGACCCAGCCGGAGCCGTCGACAAACGTGGTGAAAGCGGGCATTTGGAGGGGGGGATTGAGCACCACGACAAAGAGGGCGAGCACGGCGACGGTGCCCAGTTTCATGAAGGTGCTGAGGTAGTCCCGCGGGGCGAGGAGGAGCCAGACGGGCAGGACGCTGGCGGCAAAACCATAGGCGATGATGGCCCAGCAGAGCGTGGTGTCGTTGAGAGTTAGGGCCGCCTGCATGGTGGGGGTGAGGAAGCGCCCGCCGACCACGCAGGCGAGCAGACCGAGGACGCCGAGGGCGGTGACGGGCCCCACGCCGATGCGTCCGCTGCGCAGGGCCAAGCCCATGAGCAGCGCTAGGGGGATGGTCATGGCGATGGTGAACAAGCCCCAGGGGCTGTGGGCCAAGGCTTTCACTACCACGAGGCCGAGCACGCCGAGGATTACGGTGATGATGAGCAGCAAGCTGAGCATGGCCACCAGGCCGATGAAGGGATTGATTTCTTCCTTGAGCATGGTGCCGAGGGATTTGCCATCGCGCCGCATGGAGCCGAAGAGGACTACGGCATCGTGAACCCCGCCGCCCAAGGTGGCACCGATCAAAATCCAGAGCGTCCCGGGGAGGAAGCCGAACTGCGAGGCTAACACGGGGCCGACGAGGGGCCCGGGGCCGGCGATGGCGGCGAAGTGATGGCCGAAGACGACCCATTTGTTGGTGGGGACGAAATCTTTGCCGTCGTTGCGGGTCAAGGCGGGCGGGGCGCGGTCGTCGTCGAGGACGAGCACCTTGGTCACGAGCCACAAGCTGTAGAAACGATAGGACACCGCGAAGGAGCAAGCGCCGGCGATGACGAGCCACAGGGCGGGGACGGGCTCGCCGCGCTGCAGCGCTGAGGCCAGCACTGCGAGCACGCCGAGGGCCGAGATGCCTAGCCAAAGTAAGATGGTGAAGAATCGGTTCATAGAATAAAAAGGGCGCGGGCCGAGCATGAGACCCGGGGCGGGCGCCGTCAAATTCTGATGCGGGGATCTTCCTGGAGTTGCCGAGGAAGCCTAGGAGAAACGCCTGAGGGCCGCCCGGGGAGGAACTGAGGCTGAAGCGGGTTGCAGGGCGGGGTGGGGAGGCCTAGGGATGGGGTGGAGACGTTTTTTTCTGCGTCTTCTCCTGCGGTATGTCTTCTTTTTCTCCTCGCCCTCGCAAGCCTCTCGCTGGAGTGAGCCAGCGCCGTGCGGCGCGGGCGCAGCGGGGATGGCGGCCGCCGGCGGCTTTGGTGAGTGCGGTTTTGTTGGCGGCGGCGGGGTCGGCGGCGTGGTGGTTTTTGCAGCCGGCGGAGGCGCCGGTGGCGGTGTCGGAAGAGGTGCCGGAGGCGGGGCGCCCGGCTGAGGCTGGGGCGGCGGCGGCAGTGGTGGCGAGCGCGGCTCCGGCGTTGCCTGCGGCGGTCGCGGCTCCGGCGGCTCCGGTTGGTGCGGCGGCGGCGGTGCCGGAGGGGCCGACGGAGGCGGCGGCGGCGGCGCGGCCTCCCTTGGAGCAGTTGTTAGTTTTCGATGCTTTGGGGGCGCGCCAGGCCGAGCAGGCCGCCTGGCACGAGGAGGCGTTGGCCTTGGCGAAGCAGTCGCGCCGCTGGGAGGAATACGGAAGTTTGCTTGGGAAGTCGCTGCAAGCCTTTGCGGCCAAAGACATGGCGACGGCGGCGGTGGTGGCGGGCGAGCGGTCGGGGCCGGCGTTGATTCGCCATGCGTTTCTGCGGGCGGTGCCGCCTGCTGTCCTAGCTTCTTTTTTAGAAAAGGCGGAGACGAGGGGGTTTGGGGAGTGGCTGCTGGAGGAACCGGCGGCGATGGAGGCGTTTGTGCGGCAGCTTTCGCCGCTGGACGACGTGGCGAAGGCGCTAGGGCTGTGGGCGGCGATGGCGGCGGAAAACCCTTCGGCTTTGCGTGAGTATCGGGAACTGGCGATCGCCTGCGCTTTGGTGTTTGACCACAGCGTCAAGGTGGAGCACGACCGCTATGGGGCGAAAGTCGATCCGGTAGCGCGCTTTTGTTATTTTCGGGAGAACAGTGAAGCGGGGCGCCTTACGGGGAAGATCCGGCAGATGACGGCGGGGGATTTGGTGTGGGCGGTGGGGGTGCCGGTGGCGGCGTCGGAGTTGGAGTGGGCGTTGAAGAAGGCGGATTTTCGGCGCAAGACGTGGGGGGCGGCCTATGGGTCGATTAAATATGACATGGAAAAGGCGGTGACGGGGAAGAGTCCGTATGACGCGTACACCTTTGCGGAGATTGAGAAGAAGGGCGGGATTTGTGGGGATCAGTCGTATTTTAGTGCGTGGACGGCCTGTGCGCACGGCATTCCGGCGGTCATCCTGACGGGCGATGGGAGTCGCGGGCCGCATGCGTGGATGGCGTGGTTGGCGGAGGAAGGGGAATGGAAATTCACGGGTCGCCTTGGGGGCTATCCGGCGGGCAGCACGCGCCATCCGCAGACGGGAGCGGCGATTTCGGAGGAGGAATTGCTGCGTTTGAATGACCGCAAGGCCTCGTCGCCGGAGCAGGGGTTGCGGGCGCGCCAGGCGCTGTGGATGGCGGATATTTTCCGCAGCGAGGCGGCGCGGGCGGAGGAGTTTTTGGCGGAATCTGTGAAAGCGGCTCCTCGCTTAGCGGAACCGGCGGCGGCGCTGCTGGCGCATTGGGTGGCGCATCGCGGCAGCGCTCCGGTGGAGGAATGGAGCGTGCTGCTGCGAGGTTTGCGCAAGGATTTCCGGGACGCGGCGGCGCTGATGGCGCAGGCCAATGCGGCGGAGGAGAGGTTTGTTTTTGCGCGCCAGGAGAACGCGGCGGTGGTGAAAAGCCTGCGCCGCGAAGCGCGCAAGGTGGACGACACGAGCAGCGCGGACGCGGGGGTCGCGGTCGATCCGAAACGCCTTGCCGAGGGCCTGCGGCGCCAGGCGGCGGCGTTGCAGGCGGGGGGAAATCCCGAAGGCATCCGCACGCTTTACCGGCGCGCCTTCGATGAGCACGGCGACAATCCGGCTAGTTTCAAGGCGCTGGCGAAGGACTACTTTTCGTTTTTCCAAAGCGATGCCGTTTTGGCGGGCAAGGTTTGCTTTGAATTGGAATCGACCTGCCGGCGCAACGTGGGGCGGGGCAAGGGGGACTGGTTTGATGTGATTGGGCAGAACTCGGCGTGGATGGTCGTGGCGAAGTGTTATCGCAGCGCGGGGAATGTGGCCAAGGCTGACTTGATCGCGCGGGATTGCGCCTCGCGGGAAAAGAGTGCGAAAAAGCGGGCGATTTGACCGAACGCGGGCGGGCTGGGGGGAGGGGGATTTTTTGGGAGGAGGGCGAGGCGGGGCTTGTGGAGGGGCGCGGCCGCAGGCATGAATGAGAGGAAAGCCATGGACCATTCCTTCATCACCGAACTGGCGGGCGTCGCCTTGCGCGAGGGCGCCTCCGATCTGTTCCTCGCGGAGGGGGCACCGGCGCGCTTCAAGGTGGGTGGGATGATGCAGGAATCGGTGGGGCGGGCGGTTTCGCGGGAGGATTTGGCGGCCTTTTGGCTGACGTGCGGGGGGGATCCGGGGTCGCAAACGGATTTGGATACGGCCTGGAAGATGCCGCAGGGGCCGCGCTTTCGGGTGAATTTGCATCGGCATTTGGGGCGCTTGGGGGCGGTGCTGCGGCAAATCCGCACCCAGATCCCTAACATGGAAACGCTGGGCTTGCCGGAGGACCTTCTCGTGCCGTGGCTGGGGCGGCGCTCGGGCTTGGTTTTGGTGACGGGGCCGACGGGATGCGGGAAGAGCACGACGATTGCGGCGTGCTTGGAGTGGATCAATTGCACGCGCGCGGCGCACATTGTGACCATTGAGGACCCGGTGGAATTTGTGTTTGAGGACCGCACGAGCTTTTTTACGCAGCGGGAAGTGGGCTTGGATACGCCGACCTTCGCGGATGGGCTGCGGCGGGCCATGCGGCAGGCACCGGACGTTATTTTTGTGGGAGAAATCCGCGACGCGGCCACGGCGCAGATTGCGTTGCAGGCGGCGGAAACCGGCCACTTGGTGTGCAGCACCCTGCACAGTCCTAACGTGGCGGAGACGATTGATCGCTTGGTGCATTTGGTGGCGGCGTCGGAGCGGGAGGCCATGTTATCTTTGCTGGCGCACCAGACGATTGGCATCATGAGCCAGCGGTTGCTGCCGGGGGTGGCGCCGGGGCAGGCGAGTTTGGTGTGCGAAACGCTGGAGGTGGAGGGCGCGGCGCGGGATTGGCTACGGGCCATGGACATCCCGGCCCTAGCGGACTTTATGCGGCGGGGAGGGAATCCGCGGAATCGGTCCTACCAGCAGGCCTTGGTGGCGGCGGTGCAGGAGGGGCGGGTCAGTTATGAGA
>CALQKQ020000153.1 GCA_943331195.2 Akkermansia muciniphila
GGGGTGGTATAAAAGCCCCGGCCGGGCGAGAACACGGTATCGGCGGTGAAGCCAGCCCAGCCGCTGCCGTTAGGCGCTCCGGGGCTTGGCTCGGTGAAGAATTGTCCGGCGCGGGAGTGGCCGAGGGTGAGTTCTGGAAGCACCAAGAAGTCGGGGTCCTCAGGGGAAGCATTCAGTCCTTGGATGGCGAGGAGATGGGGGCCATCTTGCCAGAACGCGCTTTGCCCGCTCAGCTGGATGGTTTCGGCCACGAGGCCAGCTCCATCGGAGCGGGCGGCGGTGGCGGCGGCATCGTGGGCAGGAAAGAGGCTGGGCGGGGCGTTGCGCCGGGCGATTTCGCGGCCATTGAGCCAAGCGACGAAGCCGTCGTCATAGCGCATGGTGAGTTTCAGGAGATCATCGCGGCGGCCTGGGGAAAGGGTGAAGGGAAGGCGCACGAGCACGGAGGCGTTGAGGGGGCGCGCCGAGGCGAGGTCGGTGCCGAGGAGGGGGCGCAGGGAGTCCATTTGCAGGGGCGAGACGCCCTGGGCGAGGGCGGCGATCTGGGCTTGGCCGAGGGATTGGTTCCAGATGGCGAAGTCGTCGATCAATCCTTGATATCCACTACCTCCGGAAGCGTTAGCAGCTCCTAGGTAAAAGCTGCGTAAATTGACCATGTTTTCGGTATTGGTGGCGGCGTGGAGGAGGGTGCCGTTTTGCCATATTTCCTTTCGGTTGCCCTGTTTTTGGAGCACGTAGTGATTCCACTGGCCGCGCCATTTGGCGGGGTTGGGCTCGCCGACAAAGATGCGATGGCGGTCTGGCTCGCAGCAGCCCGCGCTATCCCAGTAGAGGGTGGAGTCGCTCCACGGCACATGGGCACCGAGCACGCGAGTGCCGCCGCCGCTGGTGTCGCTGCCGGCATAAAACAAATAGCTGGCGGCAGGCTGGGCCGCGCTGCCATAGACCCAAGCGCTGAGGGCCACGGCGTTTTTTTGGGTGATGGAGTCGAAGGCCCCGAGGTTGGCACCGCGCACTTCGACGCTGCCAGTGCCGGCAAAACTGAGGGCGCGGTCGCCGGGTCGCCCGCTGCGGCCTCCCCGGTCGGCGGTGTAGGTGGCGGAGCGGATCGTGCCGGTCATGCCGCGCCCGCTGGCGTCGACGGCAGAGCCTGGCCGCGCGGCGTCGTTGAAATCCCAAAAGCCGAGGAGGCGGTCATCGCCCATCCCTTTTGTTTCGTCAAATCCGACGCCGGTGACGGCGTTTTGCCACGCGGCATCATCGAAGCCTGCGGCGGCCCTCCAATCGGCTATGGGCCCGGGGGGCAGCAAGATTTTGGCTGGGGCACCGACGGGGATGACGGGGAGGGAATCCCAAAACTGAGCGACTCCAGAAGATATATTAGGCGACTGCGGGGGAAAGTGGAGGATTTGACTGGCGATGGTGACTCCGTCTGGTCTAACAAGTAATATAGAATCGCCTTTGGCATCGAGTTTGAAGTTGGTGTGCAAAGGGCTGGAGGCGAGCCTGCGGTCCTTGCCGGAGGCGAAGACGAGGAGGCACTCGCCGCCTTTGAGGAGCAGGGGCGAGGGGAAGGCCCATTTGGTGAGGATTTCTGGGTTGTCGGTGAGGAACCAGCCGCCGAGATCGACGGGAAGTGGTCCGGGGGCGGCGATTTCGATCCAGTCGGGGCTGTCGCCGTCGTCGTCTTCGAGTCCGCCGCGGTTGTCGGCGAGGAATTCGGCGACGTAGGGCTGCTGGGCGGTCATTTCTTGGTCGAGATCGCCCGCGCGGGCCTGGGTTGGACTGAGCAGGGCTAGGGCGCAGAGGATCAGCGGGGGCAGCGAAGCGAGAGAAAACATGGGGAGGCGGAAGGAACTCTTGCCATGGTGTCTGGGCGTCGCGGCGGGGGGAAGCTATTTTTGCGCGGAGGTCCCGGCGCAGTGCTGGGGACGACTTTGTGGAGTTAGGGAAGGGGCAGCTCCTGCACAAAAGCCTCGGGGTCGGCGGGGGAGACAACCACGGTGCGCCGGGCGAAGTGGAGGACGACGCTGCGGTGTGGATCGGTGACCCAGGCGCGATAGCAACCCAGGGAGGCATTGCGGAAGAGGCCGCTGAAGGCGAAGAGGCCGCCATTGCCACAAAGGCGGAGGCTTCGGCGCATGGCGTCGGGCTGGACGCGGGCGGAGCGCAGTTCGGCTAAGGGCAGTCGGGTGGTCCAGCCGAGGCGGTGGATTAGCAGGGCCTCGGGGGAGATGGCAAAGCCGCGCACCGCGAAGAGGGCCGCTCCCGCGAGCAGGCCGAGGGGCGCGAGGCTGATGGTGCCAGGAAGGGCGCTGCGCCAGAGCGCGACTTGGCCGACGAGGAGCGCTAGGGTGCTGAGGGAGGAGATGGCCTTGAGGGCGCGGCTCCACGGGGCCGGGTGAAAGGTCGCGGGCTGGGGGCGCTGGGCGGCGGGGCTCACGAAGGGCGGTTGGCTAAGTCTTCACGGTTAGCATGGGCGCGGCGAAATAGCCTGACAAAAAATAAGCTGCCGTACAGGGCCACGACGAGGGCATAGCTGAGAAAGCCGATCCCAAACCAGAAGCCCCAATCTTGATTGGGGTCGGGGGAAAGCAGGAGCAGGACCAGCCCGATGAGGGCGATGAAGAGGGCGGCTACCCAAGTGGGGATGAGGGCCTGAGACAGCCGGGTTTGCCGGGCGAGGCGGAGGATCAGTTCGCCGTAGGCTACTTCTCCGTAAGCCCGGGCGAACCAGATTTTGCTGGTATTGGCGGCCGACACCATCAGAGAAGGGATCAGGACCACGATGCCCAGGGCGGTGGAATAATAGGGGATCAGGCAGACGAACAAGGTGGCTACGGCAAAGCGCCAGCCGAGCTTGCGCACCAGGGGATTGGCTTCCAGTCGAAGCTGGGGAGTGACGAGGTAGGTGCTGCCGATGTCGCCGAGCCGCCCCAGTAGAATGAGGGCGCAGAGCAAGTGGTCCAGCTGGACGTGGGCGTAGAAGAAAGCGTGCATCGCGGTGGGGAGAGTTCTCGCCCTTGACGGGCCCTAGAGCAAGGGGACCTCAGAAGCAGGAGTCATTCTGGCCCGGCGCGGGCGGGGGCGGTGAAAAAGCAGCGGGTTTGCCAGGATGGGGGGAAGTCTGTCGGCTGGACGGGGTGGAGCGAGGGGCGAGGGGAGGGATGGGAGTGAGGGGAGTGAGGGGAGGGATGGGAACTTGCGGGAGGAATTGGCGCGGGGCGCGGGGCTCGAGGCGGTTGAGGGGCACGAAAAAAGCGGCCACTGGCGTGGCCGCTTTTTGCGGGAGTGAGGCGAAGGGGGCGCGGGGCTTATTCGGCGGCGGGCTCGGCTTCGATGGCCTTTTCCTTCGTCTTGGCGGCCTTGGATTTGGTCTCAGGGACGGGCTCGAGGGCGGCTTCTTGGGCGGCGGCGGGCTCTTCGGCTGGGGCGTTGTCGACCCATTCGATGAAGGCCATGGGGGCGGAGTCGGTGGGGCGTTGGCCGAGTTTGATGATGCGGGTGTAGCCGCCTTGGCGGTGGCTGGCGGCGGGGGCGACCTTGTCAAAGAGTTCCTTGACGGAATCTTTGCTATGGAGGTAGCCGATGGCGGTGCGTCGGGCGTGGAGGTCGCCGCGCTTGCCGAGAGTCACCATGCGGTCAGCGAAGGGCCGGATGGCCTTGGCTTTGGCGACGGTGGTCTTGATCTGCTTGTGCTCGATGAGGCTGCAGACGAGGTTGGAGAGGAGCGCGTTCCGGTGATCGGCGCGGCGCTGGAGTTTGATGGTTTTACGGCCGTGTCTCATGACTGAATGATATGGTTTAAGTGGTTGGTGGGGTCAAGGGAACGGCTTATTCGTCGTCCTCGTCGATGTTTTGGGCGATGAGATCGGTCAGGCCGCCTTTGCCTTCCTCGTCGTCCTTGTAGTAGCTGAAGGCGGAACCGCCACGGCCCCCCATGAAGGGTTCCATGAGATTGCCTTCGAACTTCATGCCGAGGCCAAGGCCAAGCTCTTGGAGCTTGTCCTTGATTTCGTTGAGGGACTTCTTGCCGAAGTTGCGGTATTTGAGCATTTCGGCCTCGGATTTGAGGGCGAGTTGGCCAACGCTGGTGATGTTGGCGTTGTTGAGGCAGTTGGCGGCGCGGACGCTCAACTCGATTTCGTTGACGCTCATGTTGAGCAGCTTGCGCAGCTCGGAATTTTCTTCGGACTGGGCTTCCGGGGCGGCTTCGAATTCGACTTGGCTGTCGTCGTAGGCGACGAAGACGTCGAGGTGCTTGCGCAGGATGGAGCTGGCCTGGGTGAGGGAGTCGTGTGGGGAGATGCGCCCGTCGGTCCAGATTTCGATGATGAGCTTATCGTAATCGGTTTTTTGGCCGACGCGGGTATTTTCCACGGCGTAGCGCACTCGGGTGACGGGGGAGAAGATGCTATCGATGGGGATGACGCCGATGGGCATTTCGGCGCGCTTGTTTTCATCGCCGGAGGAGAAGCCGCGGCCGACGCGGACTTCCATTTCGGCTTCGAACTTGACCTTGCGGTCCAAGGTGCAGATGTGCTGGTCCTTGTTGATGACGGAATATTGGGCGTCTTCACGGATGTCGGCGGCGGTGACGATGCCGTCGCGGTCGACGCTGATGGTGAGGAGCTTGGGCTCCTTGAGGTCGGAGTGGGAAAACTTGATTTTCTTGAGGTTGAGGACGATGTCGGTGACATCTTCGACGACGCCGGGGAGGCTGCAGAACTCGTGCTGAGCGCCCTTGATTTTGATGGAGGTGACGGAGGCACCTTCCAAGGAGGAGAGGAGGACGCGGCGGAGGCCGTTGCCGATGGTGTAGCCGTAGCCGCCTTCGAAGGGCTCGGCGATGAATTTGCTGTAGGTATCGGTGGCCGTGGATTCGTCTTTGGCAAGACGATTGGGCATTTCGAAACGGGCGAGTCTGACGGACATGTGGATATGGGGTTTTGCCGGGTTACCTCTGACGAGCCGGTGGAAAACGGGATTGTTTTCCGCCACAGAGACCAACGGCAAGCTGAGAAGACGGCTCGCGGGGGGCGGGAACGGAGCACCAGGGGGAGGGTAATGCAAGAGGCAATTTAAGTTTCGCTGCCAGGGGTCGCGGCGGGGGAGGCAGCGAGGTCCGGCTTGTCACGCGTGAAAACGTAGGGAAGGGGTGAGGGATGCGCACTCCGATCATCGAGGCCCTTTCTAGTCCTGCATCCCGGGATGAAATCACGGTGTGTGGCTGGGTGCGCACGCGGCGCGACGCCAAGGCGTTTTCGTTTTTGGAATTGAACGACGGCTCGTGCCTGCGGGGCATTCAGGTGGTGGTGGACGCGGGGACACCGGGTTCGGAGGCGCTGCTGGAGATGACCACGGGGGCTAGCGTGGAGGTGAAGGGGCGGCTGGTGGCCTCACAGGGCAAAGGGCAGGCCTGGGAAGTCCAGGCGGCGCAGGTGGTGTTGTTGGGGGGGGCGGACGAGAGCTATCCGCTGCAAAAGAAGGGGCACACGCTGGAGTTTCTGCGGGAGATCGCGCATTTGCGGCCGCGCTCTAATTTGTTTGGAGCGGTGTTTCGGGTGCGCAGCCGGATGGCTTATGCGGTGCATACTTTTTTCCAGGAGCGCGGCTTTTTGAATGTGCACACGCCGATGATCACGGCGAGCGACTGCGAGGGGGCTGGGGAGATGTTTCGCGTGACCACGTTGGCGCCGGGAGCGGGCAAGCTGGAGGAGGATTTTTTCGGGAAGCCGACTTTTTTAACGGTGAGCGGGCAGCTGGAGGCCGAAACTTTGGCCTGCGCCTTGGGGAAGGTTTATACCTTTGGGCCGACGTTCCGGGCGGAGAATTCCAACACGTCGCGCCATGCGGCGGAATTTTGGATGATTGAGCCGGAGCAGGCTTTTTGTGATTTGGCGGGGAACATGGACTTGGCAGAGGCGCAGTTACAGCACCAAGTGCGCGACGCCCTAGCCCATTGCGCGGAGGATCTAGCTTTTTTCTCCAACTACGTGGATAAGGGCTTGCTGGAGCGGCTCAAGTTCGTGGCGGAGCGGCCGTTTCAGCGGGTCAGCTACACCGAGGCGGTGCAGCTGCTCGAAGCGAGCGGACAGGCCTTTGCCTATCCCGTGGCCTATGGGCTCAATCTGCAATCGGAACACGAGCGCTGGCTAACCGAGCAGCATTTTCAGTGTCCGGTGATCGTCTATAACTACCCGAAAGAGATTAAGCCTTTTTACATGCGGCAGAATGACGATGGGCTCACGGTGGCGGCGATGGATGTGCTGGTGCCGGGGATTGGGGAGATCATCGGGGGCAGTCAGCGGGAGGAGCGCCCGGAACGGCTCGCTGCGGCGATGGCGCATCACGGACTCAGCGAAGCCGATTACTGGTGGTATGCGGATTTGCGGAAATACGGAACCGTGCCGCACGCGGGCTACGGGATGGGTTTTGAGCGGCTCCTCATGTTCATCACGGGGGTGGGGAACATTCGCGATGTCATTCCCTTCGCGCGGACGCCGGGGCACGCGGCCTTCTGAGCCGCCGGGCGATGGGGGCGCGGGGGGATTGGCGGTGATTGGCGGTAAGGTGCGGGCGGCTCGGCGGGTCTTGGCAAAAAAAGGAGCGGCCCGGCTGCATCTCCCGCAAAGTCCCCCCTTAAAGTTCCCTGCGGATGATGTTGCTCAGCCGGGCCGCTTTTATTCAGCCCCAACTTTCGCCAGGGCGAATGGCGCTATATGCAGCGATTCGATGAGGGCTGACAATCTTAAAGTAGCTTTCACCTGAAATTAATTTTTGCGCCGCCTGGCGGATTCAGGGCGCGGCGGAGAAATCGGTGGGGATGAGGACTGCGGATTGCACGCCATCGGGCAGGGTGAGGGAGCCTCCCGCTGCGGTTTCCGAAGCGGTTTTGGCCGCGATCCAGGTAGGGTCGGCGCGGAAAGCTTCGAACGAGGCGGCCATGGCGGCCTTGGAGTCGTGGACGAGAAGATAGATGAGGGTATCGCTGGAGCCAGGCTGGCCGACGGACGGGGTCCAGTAGCCGAAGTGCTTCATGCCATACTTGGAAAAGAGGGCGACGGTGTGGTCGCGAAAGCGGCTGAGGAGCGGGGTGAGTCGGTCGGGGCCGCAGGTATAGGTGCGCAGTTCATAGATGCGGCTGGGATTGCCGGGGGCCAAGGGGTCGGTTTTGGAGAAGTCGGTGGCGCTGAGGAAGCGGCTTTCTATTTTGTCGACCAGCTTGCCATCGGCCTCGGAAGCTTTTTGGGCCGCCTGCCAGGCGGGGTCGCCACCGAAGGCCTTGAAGGAGGTGTCGCGGGCGACGCGGTCGGGGAAGGACAGCAGGTAGATGAGTTTGCGGTCGGGGTTTTCTGCCGGGACCCAATAGCCGACATTGGTCATGCCGTGCTTGGCAAAGAGGCCCACGGTGTGGTTGCGGAAGCGCTGCAGCAGGGCATCGAGCTTTCCGGGGGCGGCGGTGTAGGTGCGGAGTTCGTAGCATTTGGTGTCGGCCGCGCGCGAAGGGGCGGCGAAGGAGCTAAGCGCAGTGAGAAGGGAGCAAACGAGAGCGGTGCGGCGTGTCATGGGGCCCACGATGGGCGAGGGTCCGCCCGCTGGCCAGAAGAATTCTCCTTTGGGGACCGGCAGGCTGGAGGGGCGGCCGAGGGGCAAGCGTGGGCCTCGCCGCAGGGGAGGCGAAGCTCGGGATGTCGGCTTGGGGGCCTGGCTCAGGGGAATGGGGGACCGTGTGGCAGGGAATGGGAGACAGTGTGCCAGGCAATAGCGCGAGCGGGGATCGGGGATGGCGGGATCGGGGAGGGCGCGCATGTTACCGGGTAATTTGCGCGCTGGCGAGGGTCCGTGTCCTCTGGGGGCCCGTTGGGCTGGGCGAGGTGCAAGTTTTGGGCCGCGCCGTAGGGAGGCGA